>JANNYY010000081.1:0-14082 GCA_031410355.1 Chitinophagaceae bacterium
CAGATATAGCCTTATTGTTGGAAATTATGAGTGGCGAAGATGAGTTTGATAGTACAGCCTTGAACAATGGGCAATGGACAATAGGCAATAGACAATTTCATCAATCAGAAAAAAAATACAAGATTGCTTATTTTAAAGAAGTGCTTCACCATCCTTCTCTTGATAAAGAAATAAAAGAAAAAATTTTAACACTGGTTGAAAACTTAAAATTGAACGGGCACACCGTTACAGAAATTGATTTTGATCTGCTGGACTATGTAGTGCCTGCCTATTATGTATTAACAACTGCCGAAGCCAGCAGTAATTTAAGCAGGTATGATGGAATTCGTTATGGCTGGCAAAGTAAGGGCAATAATAAAGATTTAACAGAGTTTTATAAGCATACAAGAAGTGAAGCTTTTGGTAAAGAAGTGCAGCGAAGAATAATGTTGGGTACATTTGTTTTAAGCAGCGGTTATTATGATGCATATTTTAGTAAAGCGCAGCAGGTACGCAGGCTGTTAACCGATAAAACTGATGCTATATTCACTGATTATGATGCACTTATAATGCCCACAAGCCCTACTACTGCTTTTGCCATAGGCGATAAAACCAGCGATAGCATTGCGATGTACCTGGCTGATATCTTTACGGTGTTTGCCAATTTAACGGGTATTCCGGGCATTTCGGTTCCGCTGTTTAAACACAGTAACGGCATGCCATTTGGCCTGCAGATTATGACAAAAAAAACAGATGAACTAACTTTGCTGCAAATGGCTGAATACCTGATGAAACAGGAAGAGGTAAATTAGAATTATTACATGAAACAATTATTATCCATATTCATTTTACAATTGCTTTTATTAACCGTAAAAGCGGGCAGTGTAATTGGCATACAACAACAACCAATTGTTGCAGATACCAGCATTATTGTTGACCCGGTGGAAAAAGAAATAATTGAAGAAGTAATAAAAACCAAAGCTCCGCCTCCAATAGAAAAAGTGCAGTATGTAAGCCAGGTAACAAAATATGGTTTTAAGAATTTATTTGCCAAATACAATTACAATCCTGCATTACCCTATTCATCGCAGGTTAACCCCAATGCAGAAAGTTATATGCAGGATTATCTTACGCTGCATTCTAAAAACCTCATCCAGATGAAAAGCTGGGGGCAACCTTATTTTAATTTAATTGATAATATTTTTTCGCAGTACGGCTTACCCAGGGAGTTAAAGTACCTGGCAGTTATTGAAAGTAATTTAAACACCCGTGCTACCAGTTGGGTAGGTGCAGGCGGGCCCTGGCAATTTATGCCTTATACAGCCCGTGATTATGGCCTGGTTGTAAATAATGTATTGGATGAACGGCGTGATTATTATAAAAGCACCCATGCTGCTGCCAGGTACCTGCTTACTTTGTATAACCAAATGCACGATTGGTTATTGGTAATAGCTGCATATAACGGCGGCCCGGGCAGGGTTTACAGCGCTATTAAACAAAGTGGCAGCCGCAATTTTTGGAGCCTGCAATATAATTTACCCACCGAAAGCCGTAACCATGTAAAGAAATTTATTGCCACACATTATATAATGGAAGGAACAGGCGGCGTAACAACTTCTCCAAATTTATCAGGCAGTTATGATTTAAGAGGCGGTGTAAATTCTTACGATGCCAAACCAAATTTAACAGATGAAGAAAAAGAATTTGCAACTACACAAAGCATTACAGGCAAATACAATTCGCTGGTGATAACCAAAAACCTGGCGATGGATATTGTTTCCTTTAACCGCTATAATCCCGATTTTGACAATATGATGAGCATAAATGGTAATTATGATCTGAGGTTACCTTCCGATAAAATGCAACTCTTTTTAGCCAATAAATATGTTATACTAAATGAGTGTGTGCAAATGTTATTGGGCGATAATCCTGAGCCTCCGCCAAATCAATCTACCACATACCCGGCTCCAAAAAATTCTAAGAAAAAAGGAAAGTAAACAAAAGAATAACTGGGTGAGCCACCCTTGAAGGGGGGTGATTCACCCCACTCCAAAAAAGTTCATTGCAAAACTTTCATCATGGCCTCTGCCTTTACCAGGCACTCTTCATACTCCTGGGCTGCATTGCTTTGGTAGATAATAGCACCGCCCGTTTGAAATGAGAGGTATTTTTCTTCTTCATTATACAAAATACTCCGGATCACCACATTAAAATCAAAATCTCCGCCGGGTTTTACATACCCGATGGCACCCGAAAACAATCCCCGTTTGGTTTGTTCGTATTGTTCAATTAATTCCATTACCTTTTTTTTAGGTGCCCCGGTCATAGAGCCCATCGGGAACGTTTCTTTTACACAGTCAATCCAGTTTAATCTATCTTCCAGTTCCCCGCTGATGGTGCTTATCATTTGATGCACCTGGGGAAAACTGTATATTCCAAACAATTCATCAACTTTTACAGAGCCTGCCTTACAAATTCTGCTCAAATCATTCCTTACCAAATCAACCACCATTACATTTTCACTTTTTTCCTTACTGCTTTCTGCAAGATATTTTTTTGTTATTTCGTCTTCAGCATTACTTTCCAAATTTCTTTTTGTTGTTCCTTTTATGGGTTGAGAAAAAACTTTATTTCCCTTATTTTTTAAATAGCGCTCCGGGCTTGCGCATATACAATAACGGCTGTTAAATTTATAAAAAACAGAAAAGGGATTGGGCGAAAGATCTGTTAAACGGCTGTAAATAAACAACGGGTCTATTTCAGCATGATCTGCAAAAAATTCCTGGCAAATATTAATTTCATAACAATCACCACGTAATATATGCTGCCGCAATTTTTCAATAATGCTGATGTAGTCATCACGGTTAATTCTATTTTTAATTACAACTGAAGTTTTTAACTGTTCTTTAATTTCTGTTGCTGAAGTTTTAATTTGCCTGTAAATTTCTTCCGCATCATCTTCACAAAATATATTTACATTTTTATTATCCAGTTCAATAACAATCTGCGGTACAAAAAAATGCAGGTCGTTAAACCCAATTCCGTCAGCATTATTTGAATATAATTTTTCTGTTTCATTCTTCAGATCATAACCAAAATGGCCAAAAAACCATTCATTTTTATTTGCTGCATAAAAATCCTGCAATCCATCAAAAGCTCTACCGGCCTGCATTTCAATACTTGTTTTGCTACCCGCAGCAAGTAAACATTCAAATGCCGGTTTACTAAAATCATAATGCCGGTTATCCAATAAACAAAAAATGCTGAACCGGTTTACCCAGTTCAGCATTTGTATTTTAAAAATATTAAAGTCGTCAACAGGAAAAGAAATACATTTTTTCACTTGCTTATTTTTCCCCGTTACCCAATTGGCTATTAAAAATCTTCTTCGTCATCATCAAAATCATCATCCAGGCCCAGGTCATTAAAGTCATCTTCTACCTTAAAATCATCATCGTCATCTTTTCCTTTACCCGGCTTTTTAACAGCGGCTTTTTTGCCAACAGATTTTGGCACATCAAACTCATCAAAATCCGGATCCCAGTCATCATCTTCCTCAGCCTTATTCCAGTCATCTTCCTTTTCTACATCATCGTCATCGTCTGCAGCTTTTTTCTTTGGGCCTGCTTTTTTCTTTGGCGATGGTATAACCGCATCGTCGTCCAAATCATCATCATCATCCTCATCGTCAACTTTTGGTTTAGTTGCTTTTTTTATCGCTTTAATTACGGTTGCAAAACCTGTGGTAATTGCGGTTGTCTTTGTGTCTTCAGATGTTAAATTCATAATTCAAAATGGATTGTACTGTAAAATTTCCAAATCTGTTTTACATAGCCAAAAAAAATACTACCTTTTTTTAATTTATTTTATGCAAGCACCAATTGATCTCTGCCCGGCCCGTTGCTGATGTACTTTACAGGCACCCCTAAAAACCCGTTCAGGTAATTAATATAAGTTTTCATTTCGGCAGGCATAGCTGTAAACGCTGTAACACCTGTAATATCTTTTTGCCAGCCTGCAAAAGTTTTATACACCGGTTTAATGTCAACCTTGTTCATTTGAAAAGGTACATAATTTTTCTCTTCCCCATTAATATTATAGCCGTTACAAACTTTCAATTCTTCCAGGTTGTCTAAAATATCGGCCTTGGTCATAATAATTTGTGTAACCCCGTTTATCATGCAGGCAAACTGCAGGGCTACCAGGTCAATCCATCCGCAACGGCGTGGGCGGCCTGTGGTGCTTCCAAATTCATTGCCTGTTTTGCGAAGCAACTCACCGGTTTCATCATTTAATTCTGTAGGAAAAGGGCCACTGCCAACCCTTGTACAGTAAGCCTTTGAAATACCAAATACTTCTTTGATCTTTTGTGGCGCTATGCCTAAACCGGTACAGACACCAGCCGATATGGTATTGCTGCTTGTTACAAAAGGGAAAGTTCCAAAATCAACATCCAGCATACTTCCCTGTGCACCTTCGGCCAAAACCCTTTGCCCCTGCTGTATTTTTTCGTTAATAAAATATTCGCCGTTCACTATCTTAAACTCACGCAAAAATTCCATGGCCTCAAAAAACTCTTCTTCCCAGGCATTAATATCTTCCTGAAAATTAAAATTATCCAGCAGGCGCTGGTGCTTCATCCGCAGCTTAATATAATCTGTTGTAAAACTCTTATCCAGCAAATTGCCAACCCTTAGGCCATTGCGGCCCGTTTTATCCATGTAAGCAGGGCCAATACCTTTCAATGTACTGCCTATCTTTTCATTGCCTTTGCTAAGCTCGCTGGCTTTATCAAGCGCACGGTGGGTGGGTAAAATAAGGTGCGCCCTTTCGCTGATGTACAAATTCTTTTTATAGTCTACCCCAAAAGCTGACACATTTTCGCATTCTCTTTTTAAAGTTATGGCATCTAAAACCACACCATTGCCTATCAGGTTCACTTTATCTTCATGAAAAATACCGCTGGGTATCTGGTGCAGTACAATTTTTTTTCCATCTACGTACAAAGTATGCCCGGCATTAGGGCCGCCCTGGAAACGGGCAATAACATCGTAATCCTTAGCAAAATAATCTACAATTTTACCTTTGCCTTCATCGCCCCATTGCAAGCCAAGTATAACATCTACCATTTAAATATTTTAGATTTTAGATTGACGATTTTAGATTTCCTCCGCCTTATATTTTATTTTTGTTACGGGCTGAATTTCTTTGTTCAACATCGTTGTGTCACTCCCTTATACCGCATACCATTATGCAACTTTTATCTAAGCGTAGTGTTACAACGCTGTAAAAATAAAATGAAATAACACAACCACCTAAAATGATATTGGGTTGTTTGAAAATTGGGGAGAAAGAAATGAAAGAAAAAACTATAATCACATTTATACATGGTCAGGCGGGCAACGTCAGGCCATGTGTTAGGCCACCTTCAGCATACTCAGCTTACTGCTGCTGAATTTACGTTTGGCATACTCCAGTGTAACTTCAAACTCTTTTACTTTTTGAGAGGGTAATTCAAACATGGCATCAGTGAGTATGCTTTCGCAGATGCTGCGCAGGCCACGGGCGCCCAGCTTATATTCCAGCGCTTTTACAACCATGAAATTATAAACGGCAGGTTCAAATTTTAGTTCTATCCCTTCTATTTCAAATAAACGGGTGAATTGTTTTATCAATGCATTTTTGGGTTCGGTTAAAATGCTGCGGAGTGTTTCGGCATCTAAGGGATTTAAATAAGTTACCACCGGCAAACGTCCAAGTAACTCGGGTATTAAACCAAAATGTTTCAGGTCAACTGCGTTTACAAAATGCAGCAGGTTATTGTGTTGATATTCCTGTAATTCTTTATTTACATTAAACCCAATGGCGTTGGTATTTACCCTGCGGGCAATAATTTTATCTACTCCGTCAAAAGCTCCGCCGCAAATAAAAAGTATGTTTTGGGTATTTACTTTAATCAATTTTTGCTCCGGGTGTTTCCGTCCACCTTGCGGTGGCACAAGCACTTCGGTACCTTCCAGTAATTTTAATAAGCCCTGCTGTACACCTTCTCCACTTACATCTCTTGTTATAGAGGGGTTATCGCTTTTGCGGGCAATTTTATCTATCTCATCAATGAAAACAATTCCTTTTTCAGCAGCAGGTACATCGTAATTGCAAGCCTGTAACAAACGGCTCAACATGCTTTCAACATCTTCGCCCACATAACCTGCTTCGGTAAATACGGTTGCATCTACAATAGCGAAGGGCACATTCAGCATACGGGCTATTGATTTCGCCAATAGGGTTTTGCCCGTACCGGTCTCGCCAACCATAATGATGTTACTCTTTTCAATCTCTACATCATTCTCTACTTTTTGGTTAAGCCTTTTGTAATGATTGTAAACAGCAACTGCTAAAATCTTTTTTGCATCATCCTGGCCTATCACATAATCATCCAGGAATTTTTTTATTTCGATGGGCTTTCTTACCGTTAATTTATGTGCAGGAACAGTGCTCTGTTTACTTTCCTTGGCATTCCCCAATTCCTGTTCAATAATTTCTTCGGCATGCTCTACACAATTCTCACAAATATGCCCATCCTGCCCGGCAATGAGTATTTTAACTTCATCGCGGTTGCGGCCACAAAAAGAACAATGTAAAGTTTGTTGTTTAGCCATATTAGTTTCTCAATACCTCATTTTAAATTATATTCAAAGTTACAAAAAAGCAGGTAATTATTTGGTTAGACACAATACCTGAATATAAAGTTGCTTTTAATAAAATTTGATAAAAAAAAAGCCCCAAAGAGGCTTTCCCTATAATATTCAGGCCTTATATCTTTTAAATTTCCGTCAAAACGGCATCTACAATGCCATAAGCGATAGATTCTTTGGCATCCATCCAGTAATCACGGTCAAAATCTTTCAGTATTTTTTCAAGCGTTTGGCCACAATTTTTAGCCAGTAGTTCAGCACCCAGCATTTTGGTTTTAATTATTTGGGTGGCCATAATTTCCAGGTCGGCGCTGGTTCCCTGTCCGCCGCCACTTGGCTGGTGAATCATCACTTCGCCACTGGGGAAAATAAAACGCTTGCCTTTTTCGCCGCCACTTAATAAAATACTTCCCATGCTGGCAGCCATCCCCATACATACGGTTCTTACAGGCGATGTGATCATCTGCATAGTATCGTAAATTACCATACCACTGGTTACCATACCTCCGGGGCTATTGATAAAAAAAGTTATTTCTTTGCCCGGATCTATGGCTTCCAGGTACATGAGGCGGTTGGTAATATCTTTGGCGCTTTTATCATCCACTACTCCCCAAAGAAATACCTTACGGTGTTCAATAAATTTTTTATCAAACTGCCAGCTGCTGAGCATTTTCTCCATTGGGTTTTCTGCTCCTTCGGGCTTTTCATCCTCTTCAAAACGGGTATTATTATTCTTATAAAAATTCATACAGATGTTTTTATTATTTGGTTTCTTTTTTCTGTTTTTTGGGGTTCATCAATAAAACTTCATCAATCAAACCATATTCTTTTGCTTCCGTAGAGGTCATCCATTTATCGCGGTGGCAATCTACTGTAACTTTATCTATCGGCTGGTCCGAGTGAAAAGCGATGATCTCGTACAATTCTTTTTTTACCTTGATGACCTCGTTTACTGTTATCTCAATATCGCTGGCCTGCCCGCCGGCACCGGCACTTGGCTGATGCATCATAATGCGGCTATGCTTTAGCGCCGTGCGTTTGCCTTTGGCACCGGCACACATCAAAACTGCTCCCATACTGGCTGCCATGCCTGTACAAATAGTTGCAATATCCGGAGTGATGAACTGCATGGTATCATACATACCCAAACCTGCATACACACCGCCACCGGGGCAATTAATGTACATCTGAATATCTCTTGTACGGTCGGTACTTTCTAAAAACAATAACTGGGCTGTAACAATATTGGCTACCTCATCACTTACAGGGTAACCCAGGAAAATGATCCTGTCCATCATTAAACGGCTGTACACATCCATTACGGCAATATTCATCTGCCGCTCTTCAATAATATTGGGTGTAAGGTTGGTAATTCCAGCCCCCCCGCCCCCCAGGGGGGGGAAAGAAGCAACAGCATTTGGAATGCTGTGTTTAATATATCCATCAAGCGTATTGCTGCTGATGCCGCGGTGTTTTACTGCGTATTTTTCAAATTCTTTTCCAAAGTTCATATTATGTTGATTGCTGTTAATTAATAATTTTTATGGTATGCAAATATAGTTGATTGTGTGCCTTAAAAAAGGAACGGTTAATTTGTTTAATCCTGCTACCGCCTGTTAAATGGATAACCAATGATTCACAAAAAAAACGCCAATCTGTTTTTAATGACATTTCGGCAAAAAAAAGCCGCCTTAATAATTAAGACGGCTGTAGAAGATTAATATTTTAAAATCAGTTTTTAATTACTTTTTGTACTTCGCCCATTTTTACTCCGGAATCATCAACCAGGTTAAGCATATAAACCCCGGGAACATAATTACTCATATCAAGGTTAATGGTATTTGCGGCGGATGTTATCAGTATTTTTCTGCTTCCCAATTGTTGGCCCACTGCATCTACAATTATCAGGTTTGCGGTGCCTTTATAAGAGGTATGAAAGCTTATGGTAAGGTTTGTGCTGACAGGATTGGGATATATAGAGAAATAATCGCTGCTTCCACAACTTGTACGCACTGTAACAATTGGCGAATATCGGAACCTGCCATCTTTATCCAGCAATTTAAGCCTGTAATACATAAGGCCCGATGGCTGTGCAATGGCTGTTTGGTAAGATTTACCACTTGCACTGTTAGCAGCTTTTACTTCAGCAATGGCTGTAAAACTTACTCCGTTACTACTTTGTTCTATCACAAATTTGTCAGTATTTATTTCCTGGGCAGTTTGCCATTGTAAAACAGCATCGCATTTATTGGGCACACCGGTAAATGATGAAAGTATCAGTGGTAGCGGATTTAACCAGGTTAAAGAATAGGTGGCTGGGGTAGGATCTTTTTTACCAGCCAAATCCAAATAAGAATGTTGGAACGAGGTAGAAGTAGCGCCAACAGTTGCAATAGTCATTTTTACCTGCAACAAATTGGGATTAAAATTATTAACCTGTTGTCCGCTTGTAACCAACGCTCCATTATAATACAGTTCTGCGTTTGCAGGCACTGCATCAATAATTACCGACTTACTTGCCAGGGTACATCCTGCATTACAGTCTTCCGGATCAATACCACTTAATACAGGTGGATTAGCACCTCCGTTTAAAGTGATATAATCACCAACATTGGGCTGGGAAATATTGGTTGTATGATTATCTGTATTTGGCAATTGTTCAATACCAAAATCAAAATTAATGGTATGGGTAAACCCAAAATTGCGGCTGTCAATTACACCCGGGGTTCCGCCATCTATGGTACCATTCCTGTTTTCTCCTGTATTTGTCCATGCAGCAGGCAAAGCTGGTGGCGGGGCAGCCAGGCCAACAGTACCCAATGTAGTTGAAAGTACGAGGGAATAATTTACGCCAGGAGTAATATCGGTAAAACTGTACGTTCCACCTGCAGATACTGCCACAGCAGCAACAACATTAGCCGAAACATCAACTACATTTACATACAATGTATTGCCGGCATTGGTTTGATTTTCTCCGCCATTGATCACCACATTGCCATTGGCATCATCCCAAACCCTGCCGGCAACGTTAATACCGGGCCCAACCAGTAAATGAATGGTGGCATCGGCACATAATGGTTGCGGAGCCACTGCTGTTACATCGCAAATTATATAAGTTAACCTGTCGGGACCTACATAACCAGCAGGAGGTGAATAAGTGTATGTACCATCTGTATAAAATTGTAAAGTACCTCCCATTACCGTAGCCAAAGCACCGCCTATTGCTGTATGTGGCCCGCCGGTATTTATGGTTACCCCACTGTATGAAACCGGGTTCCCGTTTGGATCGCTGTCGTTGCTGATAAAGGATGCGGTAACAGGCTTGTTGATGGTTGTGTAACCAAAATCATCACCTGCAACAGGCGGATCATTAGCAGGGCCGTTAGGATCTTTTAAAACATCAATATGAAGCATTGCAACAGATGTTGCACCCAATGCATCAGTAATTGTATAAGGCACAGAAACGGAACCAACAAAGCCTGCCTGGGGCGTAAATGTGTAGGTGCCATTGGCATTAATAGTTAATGTGCCGGCATTGGCCACCGTAATGCCATAGAGATCAACACCCGAAACGATGCCCGGTGTGCCAACAGTACCGCCAGCAAAGCTGGTAACCGTAAAGGCATCATTTTGGGGATCACGATCGTTCACAAATAAATTACCGCTCACAGCAGCGCCATAGCTTATGTTTTCGTCATTATTGGCGATAACAGTGTTGAGGCCGGTTGTTGGCAACGGATCAACAGTAATAGTTAAAAATGCTGTATCACATTTTGAGAGGTTGCCATTATCGCAGAGCCTGTACGGCACTGTTACTGTACCTGTAAATGCAGGAACAGGATCAAAAGTATAATTACTGCTTGCATCAAAAGTGATGATGCCTGCATTGGCAAACGGGGACCCAGTTTTATCAAACCCGCTTAAAACCGATCCAGTGCTCATATCGCTGCTCATGTTCTGCTGAAGTAAACTGCCGAAAGTTTGTATGTTACTTTCTGCATCAAAATCGTTGGTTAACATATTACCGCTCACATTTACATCCTGCCAGGTACTGTTTTCATCATTAATGGCATTTGTTGTATTGTTTTCACCAACAAGCATGTGCAGGAATGCTCTATTGCAAAGTGGCTGTGGTGCCACAACCGCTACATCACATATTTGATATCCAATACTATCGGGCCCAACATAACCGGTTGGTGGTGTATATTTAAAATTACCATTGGCATAAAACTGTACGGTACCGCCTTTGGCAGTTGTTACCGGGCCTCCAATTGCAGTGGAAGGGCCACCGGTATTTATGGTTACACCGCTTAATGATATTGGATCATTATTAGGTTCATTATCATTTGCTATAAAGGTTGATGTAACCGGGGTATTTATATTGGTGTATGCAAAATCATCGCCGGCCTGCGGAGGATCATTGGACGGGCCGTTGGCATCTATCATTACATCAATATGCAGAATGGCAGTTGCACAGGCTGCAGGTACCACGTTATCACAAATAGTATAAGGCAGATCTGTTGAACCATGAAAATCGGGTGCCGGTGTAAATGTATAGGTACCATTTGCATTAATGGTTAACGAACCCGTATTGCTTACCGCCAGGCCGGTGGTAGTTTTACCCCCAACTGTTACCGGTGAGCCCAACGTTCCGGTACCATCCGGGGTTCCGTCCCCGTCGGTATCATATTTAAAAGAGGTTAACGAAAATGAATTATTCTGGGGGTCCCAATCATTATTAAACAACGTATTACTTATTGCAACTCCTCCAAACACCCGGTTCTCGTCGTTATTGGCAATTACACTATTGGCTATACCCGGAAACGGGCTTACAGTTATTCTCAAATCAGCCGTATCAAAAGCTGCATTTATATTTGCATCTTTCATGGCATAAGGAATATTGATTACACCGCTAAAATTACTGGCAGGTGTGTACACATAAGTACCGGATGAATTGATGGTTAAAGTACCCGCATTACCTACGCCTACTCCGTTATCATCAAAACCTGCCACTGTTTGTATACCCGTACTATATGATATCCCTCCAATAACAAATCCGAGAAAGCTGACAGGATAATTCCCTTCGGGATCGTAGTCATTACTTAATGTAGCTCCGCTAACGGGAGTGTTGACCCAGGTACTGTTTTCGTCATTAAGGGCCAATGTTGTGTTGGGTGCTATAATGTAATAATAAACTTTTGCAGTAGCGCAAAGTGCTGCACCCTGTGCACAGGTGGCAGGAATCAGGTCAATATCACAAACCTGGTAGGTTAGCGAATCTGTTCCATAAAAACCGGGGTTAGGGATATATTTTACCAATCCATTTATCAGCACAGTTGCTGTACCATGCAACGGATTAACTACAACAGTTGGATTAGCCAAAGCATTGTTATCGGGGTCACTGTCATTATCTAATACGCTTTGATAAACCGGTTCATCCATATTGGTAGAATCGCTGTAATCATTTACTGCAACAGGCGGATTATTGGGAGTGGCTGTTATGGTAATAGTAACTGTTGCCGGGGCAGAAGTTTGCGGTGGAACCCCATCGTCTGTAACAGTATAAGTAAAAGTTACCAGGCCTGTAAAGCCCATAGCAGGCATAAAGCTAACCGAACCATCCAGGTTATTAACAAGTGAACCTGAAGCGGGGTTACTTAATGCACTGATATTTGTAACCGTAAGGCTGTTCCCTTCGGGATCAGTATCATTACCGGTAAGATTGATACGGCTGGTTTGACAGGGCCTTCCGGATTTAGAATCATCCACTGCAATTGGATTGCGGTTTAAAACCGTAAATACAACGTATGCGCTGTCTCTTTCCCCATTACTGCAACCTGTATTGGGTTCCTGAATATAATAAAACACCGTATCCTGGCCGGTAAAAAATGCTAGTGGGGTATAGGTTATTGTACTGGGTGCTGTTGATATTACTGTTGGCACGGCGGTATAATTTCCATCACGATAGATGGTCCAGGTAAGCGCACCTCCTTCAGGATCAGAATCATTGGTACCAATATTTACTGTTTGAGCAATGCCGCTGTTAACACCTGCAGGAAAATCATTAATTGCTGTGGGCGGTGCATTAATTACCGTTATATACATGATAGCCTGGTCCTGTAAATTACCGGCGCCATTATCCTGTATATTATAAATAACTGTGGCCACACCGTTGAAACCTAAAGTAGGTGTGAAAATAATATTGTTACCGCTAATAATTGCGGTTCCGTTTACTACTGCTCCTATACTTAATAAACTTACGGTTTGAGCAGGATCGGGATCAGTATCATTTGCCAACACGGGAACTGTTACGGCTGTTTTGGAATTGGTTGTTGCAATATCCGGGTTAGCAAGCGGGTTCCTGTTTGGAATGGCGGCGCATGGGTCCGGTATCACGTAAGTGACTGAAAGCGTTGGCCGGGTACTCACAGTTGTATTTTCTTTTGGCGCAAACTGGTGACGCTTGTTTATTGTTTCATCCGTTTTTAAAAGAACACCAAAATTATTGGCTGGGGTAGTAATCCATGATTGTGATAAAACGGAAATATTCCAGTTATTCCTGATAAGCGCATTTGTTACAGATGTGGAAGCTGCTATAGCCCCAAAATCTCCTCCGGCTGTAGTCCAGTTAGTGGCTGTGGCAGCTATATTCCAGGTTACCTGGTTTTCTACAAATGCCCGTGTTAAGGCATGCAGGTTAACTGTTTGGGTGGTTGGATCCCCCCCAACTCTCAAAAGAGATAGGTTGGCACTTTGTACTATTGCTGAAGCCGGTATTTCGTTAGTATTAAAATAATAGATTGATCTGCGGGCAGTGTTGCCGCTCAATTGCTTCCCGGTCTCCAGTTTGGTATTTGCTCCTTTGTTAGCCGTTGGAGAAGCAATATCAATATAAGAATCTCTGAAATTAGTAGCAGTGCTGTTCGCTGCCGCGGCATTGGCGCCTGCAAACTGGTATTGAAATACTTTTGTAATAGCACCCCCAGGCGGATTAGGGCGATAAAGACCGGCCCCGCAATTATCTGCTGAAACACTTACCGTAACGGATGCTGTAGAACAGTAACCCTGGTTATTACAAACCTGGTAAGTGAATGTTGAAGAAGCCGGGTTATCATACCCTGTTACAAAGGTAATAGTACCATTGTTATTGATGCTTACTTTACCCCCATTGGTTGGTGCTGATGGAATGGCAGTGATCTTCATGCCCGATCCGGTGGGGTCAATATCATTGTCTAACACCGATAAAACTGTAGGCACATCTTCCAGCACCAGGTAGGTATCATTTGTTGTCCCGGGTTTACGGGATACACAGCTCCAGTCTTCAAACTCCAGGGCATCAATATATAATTGCTGGCTTGTGCCCGTACCTACTTTTATACGAATATAATTGGTTCCGTTTGCTAAAACG
>JANNYY010000082.1:0-7427 GCA_031410355.1 Chitinophagaceae bacterium
CATTAATTCCTTTCTCAACCCAAAGAAAATATTTTGGTATTTCTTTTCCCGATGCTACCGGCACTATTATTTATAAAGCAGCAGCAGAAGAATTAATTGAGGGCGAAGGAAAAGAAAAGGGCCTGGAAACATTTCTTTTAAAAAAAGGCGAATACAATTCGATACTGATACATAATTATATGGATGATATTCCGGCTATAGGCAAAGCTTTTAAAGAACTTTTAGCCATCCCCGGCATAGACCCGGAAGGCGCATGTGTAGAATGGTATTTAAGCAATAAAGATGTACAATGTATGGTACGGTTAAAACAATAACATTCAATCAAAAAATTTAAAAACAATGCAAACAGAGAACAGCACAACCCCTGGCTTAAAAAAGGTGAATTTTTCAACGTCCATAAAAGCATCAAAAGATAAAGTGTGGGCGGCTTTGTGGGATGATGAAAATTATAAGAAATGGACCAGTGCATTCAGTGAGGGATCGCATGCAGTATCTGACTGGAATGAAGGAAGCAAAATATTATTCCTTGATGGTAAAGGCAGCGGTATGTACAGTACTATCAATAAAAAAATCCCGGGAGAGTTCATGTCTTTCAGGCATATTGGCGAAATAAAAGACGGGGTAGAGCAGCCTTTAGATGAAAAGACAAAAGCATGGAGTGGTGGGCTTGAAAATTATACACTTAAAGAAGCTGATGGTACAACTGAACTGAATGTAGCGTTAGATGTGCCCGGAGATTTTATGGATTATTTTACCAAAACTTTTCCCGTAGCACTGGAGCATGTAAAAAGACTGGCAGAAGCAAAAACGGAGATCACCATAGAAGCAACTGTACATGCACCGGTTGAAAAGGTTTGGGAGTTTTGGAGTAAGCCTGAGCACATTACGAAGTGGTGCAATGCATCTGATGATTGGCATACCCCGCGTTCTGAAAATGACCTGAAAGCTGGAGGTAAATTCCTTAGCAGGATGGAAGCTAAAGACGGCAGTATTGGTTTTGATTTTGGAGGTGTGTATGATGATGTGAAAACAAATGAACTTATTGTTTACACAATGGGTGATGGCAGAAAGGTAAAAATCAGTTTTAATAAAAATGGTAATGAAACCAACATGACTGAAACCTTTGAGGCAGAAGATGAGAATTCGATTGAAATGCAACGTGGAGGCTGGCAGGCAATACTGGATAGCTTTAAAAAATATACTGAAGCAAATTAATCTTAAACTTTTTAAAAAAAATTACCATGGCAAGAGTTAGTACCTACTTGAATTTTCCCCGCCATACGGAGGAAGCATTCTATTTTTACAAAACCGTTTTTGGAACTGAATTTAACGGAAACATTAACCGCTTTGCTGATATTCCGCCACAGGATGGGATGCCGCCCCTTGCAGAAGAAGATAAAAACCTGGTGATGCATATTGAGTTGCCCATAACAGGTGGACACATGCTGATGGGCACCGATGCTCCGGAATCTTTTGGTATGCAGGTAAACTATGGCAACAACATCTATATTAACCTGGAGCCCGATGACCGTGAAGAAACCAATCGGTTGTTTACTGCCTTATCAGCAGGTGGTAAGGTGGAAATGGAATTACAGGATATGTTTTGGGGAGATTATTTTGGAAGTTGTAAAGATAAATACAATGTACAATGGATGTTTAATTGCAGGGCAAAATAAATAGCAGTATTATTTACACAAAAAATATCAGTATGTCATTTCAGGCTTACATAGATAATATAAAAACAAAAACTGGTAAAACCCCGGCTGACTTTAAAAAGCTTGCAGAACAAAAAGGCTTTATTCAAAAAGGGAAATTAAATCCGGTAGTAAAAGCAACAGAAATAACCAACTGGCTAAAAACGGATTTTGAACTGGGGCATGGCCATGCCATGGCGATCTATGCAACTTTTAAAGGCAAGCAGGAATAATATTTGTAACCTTCAATAAATTAATAATTATGAACAACAACATTCACCCCTGCCTTTGGTTTGACGGCAATGCAAAAGAAGCAGCAACATTTTACTGCTCCATTTTTCCAAATTCAAAAATTACTGTGGATACACCCATGGTAGTAAATTTTGAATTAAGTGGTAAAAAATTCATGGGCCTTAATGGCGGGCCGATGTTTAAACTAAATCCTTCCATATCTTTTTTTGTGCATTGCAAAACTATAGAACAAACCGATGAAATATATAACGCTCTTGCCGAAGGTGGCGAAACAATGATGGCCATTGGCAAATATGACTGGAGCGAAAGGTATGGCTGGATAAAAGATAAGTATGGTTTAACCTGGCAGGTAATGGTTAGTACCGAAGAGAAGATTTGTCCTTCGATTTTATTTACCGGGGATAAATTCGGCAAAGCTGAAGAAGCTATAAAATTCTATACAGGTATTTTTGATAATTCTTCCATTGATGTTTTACAGCATTATCCCGATGCAACTCCCTTTGCTGGTAAAGTTTTGTTTTCGTCATCCAAACTAAATCAATACGACCTGATTGCCATGGATGGGCCCGGTGAACATACTTTTACTTTTAATGAAGCGCTGTCATTTGTGGTAACCTGCCAAACACAGGAAGAAATAGATTATTACTGGAACAAACTTACCGAAGGTGGAGAAGAAAGCAGGTGTGGCTGGCTAAAAGATAAGTTTGGAATTTCCTGGCAAATTGTACCGGCCATTTTGGGTGAGCTTATGATGGATAAAGAAAAAGCACCCAGGGTTATGCAAGCCTTTATGCAAATGAAAAAATTTGATATTGAAAAACTAAAACAGGCGTAATGACACAAATAAATTCTTATTTGACTTTTGGCGGCAACTGCCGCGAAGCCATGAATTTTTATACAGATTGCCTGGGTGGTGAACTTACCCTGCAAACTATTGGGGAATCGCCTTTGGCAGATAAAATGCCTGCACAAATGAAAGACTGCATTTTGCATGCAACACTTACAAAAGGCAATGTAGTATTGATGGGTTCAGATATGGTGAGTGATAAAGGCCTGCTTAAAGGCAATGCTGTTTCCCTCGCCATCAATTGCAGCAGCGACGAAGAAATAAAAATCTTTTACGAAAAGCTTTCGGCAGGTGGTAACAAAGACCATGCATTGGAAGAAACTTTTTGGGGCGCAACCTTTGGCGACCTTACGGATAAATATGGCAATCACTGGTTGCTTAATTATGAAAAAAAATAAAAAATAAATTACTTAAGTAAAGATTAAAAAACATGAAAAAATACAAAATTATTTTTTGGGTCACCACCACACTTATTTTTTTATTTGAAGGTGTGATGCCTGCCTTTACCTCGCAAACCGAAATGACTAAAGAATGCATACGCCACCTGGGCTATCCTGCTTACTTTGGTGTTATGCTTATGGTATTTAAAGTGCTGGGTGCATTGGCACTAATTATTCCGCAGGTGCCGGCAAGGGTTAAAGAATGGGCTTATGCCGGGTTTGCTATAGATTTTATTGCTGCATTTGTAAGCAATGCTGCAGTAGATGGAATAAACGGTATGACTTTTTTCCCGCTTATAGTTTTAGCCGTTTTAGCAGGGTCTTATGTTTATTATCATAAAACAAAAGCAGTTGCAATAACTTAAAATAGTACAGCACATGAAAACAAAATCACCTGCTCCAAAAAATGTAGATGAGTATATTCAAGCTTTTCCTGAAGCTGTACAGGCAAGGCTGCAGGCGCTGCGGGCTGCCATTAAAAAGGCAGCACCCGATGCTGATGAAGTTATTAGTTACCTGATGCCTGCATACAAATACCATGGCATGCTGGTTTATTTTGCCGGGTATAAAAATCATATTGGTTTTTACCCGGGAGCAGGAGGGATCACTGCTTTTAAAAAAGAATTATCTGTTTATAAGGGTGCAAAAGGGTCGGTACAGTTCCCGCATGAACTATTAATGCCGTTAAGCCTGGTAACTAAAATTGTAAAGTTTAGGGTAAAGCAAAATTTGGAAAAGGAAATGGCGAAAAGAACAAATCAGAGATTTTAATCTGTTATGCGGGTTTAAAAATCTACTTCGTCTTCCACCTTCCACTCCTCAAATAAATAAATGAAATAATAAAGATGGTGAACCAGTAAACCAATTCATTGCTCCAGGCCATGGCAAGGGATATGTAATTTACTTTTATAAAATACCAGGTGTACATTAAATACACGGTGATGGCAATTATTTCAATCAATAAATTCATCCGGGTTTTGGCTGTACCCGTAACGCCATTGAGCCAGATATTGGCAATACTCATAAACATTAAACCAAAACTTACAACACGCAGTACGGGTATTCCCTGTTTTACAAATGCATCGCCCTGGCTGAATAACCCAAAAAATACTGTTGGGAAAATATTTACCAGCAGGCACATGATCAAACAAAAACCAATGCTCAGTAGCATAATTTTATAAATAACTTCAAGCACTTTGTCCTCTCTTTTCTGTCCCATTAAATTGCTTACCATAACATTGCAGGTGCTGGCAAAGGCCCACACAAAAACACCCGTTAAACCAAATACATTACGCATGGTGTTGCTGATGGCTTTGGCGGTTTGATCATGCAGGCCTTCTATCAAAATAAAAAATACAAGCCAGGTGGTAACGCTTATAACATATTGTAGCATCAGCGGTGCCGATATTTTTAAAATTTCTTTGGTGATGACCTTGTTGTAGGTATAGGTTTTTAATAAGCCATATTGCTTTTTTAATCCGGTGCGGTACAAAACGATCAGTACTACAATAAACCCCACGGTTTCTGCAATTACAGATGCAATGGCAGCACCATTAAAGCCCAGTGCAGGAAAACCAAAACGCCCTTTGATCAATAAAAAATCGAGGAGAATATTTATTCCGGCTTCGCAGATGAAACCAATCATTAACCAGCGGCTGTTTAACGATGAAACCAAAAAGGCATTACCCATTTGAAATAGAAACAAAAAGGGCAGGCCCATGATCCTGATCTTTAAAAAATTAATTTCTGCAGGATATGATTTTGGGTCGGCAACCTGTTGTAAAATTATTGGGGCAATAAACCAGGTTATTAAAATACCTGCCGCAGCAAACTGCAGGCTTATTCTTATGCCCTGCGCCAGGATGGTTTTAAATGCTTCGGGATTATCGCTGCCGGCATATCTTGAAAAAACGGATTGCAAAGCATTGTTAAGTCCGTGCCCGGCCACAGCAAAAATTAAATAGAATACACCGGTGATGCCTGCATTGCCCAAAGCTTCAGTACTTAACCCGCCCAGGAAAATGCTGTTGGTAAGCATATTTATCTGCGGAATAAGTATCGCCAGCGTAATAGGCAAAGCAATAGACAGTATTTGTTTATTGCTTACCTGAACTTTTAAATCTTTTGTTATAGCAGTACTGTCCATAAAGTCAGCAAAAATATCTTATTTTGCTACTGAAATGAAACATGTTAATCCCTCTTTTAGTATTCAGGCGCCAAAAATTAATTTTGGCGCTGCGCAACTATTTGCAGAAGCAGGCCCCATGGGTGTTTCGCTGGTTGTGATGGATACAGATAATTATTTTAAAGCTGTGGTAACTTATGCATTTGCCGCGGAAATGAATGATAAGGAACTGGCCGAAAAACTGAAAGAAATATTCAGCAGCGAAAATTTACTGCAAAAGCAATATCATAAAACTCATATTTTCTGGTCCTTTGCCGAAAGTATTTTAGTGCCAGCCGAGTTAATGAACGCCGACCGGAATTTAAATATGCTGAATCTTGTTTTTGGCGACGCAAAGCAGGGCGTCATCAGATCGGATTTTTTGTATAAACATAACCTGCATAATGTGTACCGTACACCGCAGCCTGTTGTAGATGTTTTTTCAACCCATTTGCCAGTGGCTACGCAAACACATTTATTTACAACCATTGCCAACAGGAATTTGCCACCGGGCAATCATTTGTTCACTGTTTTTTACAGCAACAGCATCACCATCATGTTATGCAAAGAAGGTAAGCTGCAGGTTGTTCAGAATTTTGCTTACAATGACCCTGCTGATTGTGTTTTTTATTTACTGAATGTTTGTAAAGGGTTTGATGTGCAACCTGATTCTGTAACCTTACACATAAATGGTATGATTGATGTAAAATCGGGTTTGTATGAGGCTGTTTATAAATATTTTTTAAAGATAGAGTTTGATACACTGCCTGAAGATTATACCTATCATGAAACAATAAAAGCGCATCCGCCACACTTTTTCAGTCATTTATTTGCTTTAGCCTCATGCGTATAATCAGCGGCATACATGGAGGCAGACGGATAAGTCCGCCGGCAAAAATGCCTTACACCAGGCCCACAACAGATATTGCCAAAGAAGGATTGTTCAACATTCTGCAAAATAATTTAGTGTTTGAGGAACTAAAAACGCTTGACCTTTTTGGCGGCACCGGCTGCATCAGCTACGAGCTGGCCAGCAGGGGAGTACCTTATATTACAATTGTGGAGAAGGATAATAAGATGTACGACTTTATTAAAAAAACATCGGAAGAACTTAAGTTTGAAAATTTTAATGTTGTAAAGAATGATGTGTTTCGTTTTATTGAAACTACCAACCAGCCCGCAGGGCCCCGTGGGCAATACGATTTTATTTTTGCAGGCCCGCCTTATGCCTTAACAACCATTGATGATCTGCCTCTAAAAGTTTTTGAAAAAAAACTTTTAAAACCCGGTGGGTGGTTTGTGCTGGAACATACACCCAGAAATAATTATAAAAAGTTTGCCCATTATAAAACAGAACGCAATTATGGCACTACAATCTTTTCTATCTTTATAGAGAAGCCGTGAGCTTTAAGCTTTGAGCGCTGAGCATCAGTTCGGGCCTCGCAGCTCATGGCTCATAGCTTTAAACACCTAAACTTCTAAACTTCCAAAAACTAAACCTCTAAACTTGCTATTAAAAAGCTTCAGATACCTTCTTTTGCCAATCTCCTGGATATACGGTGCAATCATCTGGCTGCGCAACAAACTGTACGATAAAAACATTCTTAAATCAGCATCGTTTAATTTTCCGGTCATTTGCGTAGGCAATTTAGCCACAGGTGGTACAGGCAAAACGCCCATGACGGAGTACCTCATCCGCCTTTTAAAAAATGATTATAAAACGGCCACACTAAGCCGTGGTTATAAAAGAAAAACAGCAGGTTTTGCCATAGCTGATAAAAATACTACCGCACTGGAAATAGGGGATGAGCCCATGCAGTTTCATCAAAAGTTTCCGGATGTAACTGTTGCTGTTGGCGAAGAACGAATAGTGGCCATTCCGCAACTGCTGCACGACAGGCCCGAAACCGAAGTAATAATTTTAGATGATGCTTTTCAGCACCGGCAGGTAAATGCTGGCCTGGATGTCATTCTAACTGAATATGGCAACTTATATACCCGCGATTTTATTTTACCCGCCGGTGATTTAC
>JANNYY010000083.1:0-1506 GCA_031410355.1 Chitinophagaceae bacterium
TTTCTGGTAATGGTGATGCAGCGGGCTCATTAAAAAAACACGCCTCCCCTCGCCATACTTGCGTTTGGTATATTTAAAATAGCTTACCTGTATCACCACACTTAAATTCTCTACCAAAAACACAAAACAAAAAATGGGAATCAACAATTCTTTACGTACAATAATGGCCAGCGCTGCAATGATGCCACCCAGGGCAAGGCTGCCGGTATCGCCCATGAAAACCTGTGCCGGGTAAGCATTGTACCAAAGAAACCCGATACAGGCACCTACAAATGCTGCAATAAAAATGGACAGTTCTCCCAGGTTTGGGATGTACATAATATTGAGGTATTCTGCAAATTTTATGTTGCCGCTTACATACGCAAAAATGCCCAGGCAAATACCAATAATTGCACTTACACCTGTTGCCAGGCCATCCAGCCCATCAGTAATATTTGCTCCATTACTTACAGCCGTTACAATCAGTATTACAATGATTATATAAAGTATGTAGGTATAATCTTTCCAGGCCGCCGGTAAAAGTTTTGCATAATTGAATTCATGATTTTTTACAAATGGAATAGTGGTTATCATTACTTTTCCGGCATCTGTAAATACTCTTTGCTTTCCGTCTACCACTATTGTATCAAATTTTGCATTTGGGTTGGGCGGAGCCTGTGATGTTTCAGTAGTTTTCACTACTTCTCTTTTCACCACAACACTTGGTGTAAAATAAAGTGTGGCTCCAACAATGATACCCAACATCACTTGTCCAAATATTTTAAACCTGCCGGCCAAACCATCGCTGTCACTTTTTTTGTATGCAAGGCCTTTTGCCTGTGCAATTCTTTTTGATCTTATTTTTAAATAGTCATCAATAAAACCAATGGTACCCAGCCACACTGTACACAGCAGCATTAGCCGTATATAAACTTTATCGAGATTAGCCAACAGAATGGTTGGTATTAATATGGCAAGCAGTATGATGATGCCACCCATTGTTGGTGTTCCTTTCTTTTCTTTTTCACCTTCCAGGCCAAGGTCCCTTACCGATTCGCCCAATTGTTTTTTCTGTAAATATTTAATTAATGTTTTCCCATACACTGTGGTGATCACCAGGCTCAATATCATGGCCAGCAGCACCCTGAAGGTGATGAACTGAAAAAGATTGATACCCGGAAACCGGAAACCTTCTTTAGCTAGCCAATGAAAAATGTAATACAACATAATAAACTTAATGTGCCAATCAGCAAATGTGCAATTGTGCCAAAGGGCTATTTCTAAAGCTTGTTACTATTTATTTTTTCTGTTCATTCCAAAATTTGCATATCTGCACATTTGCATATTTGCATATTTACTTTTCTAACAGTTCAAACATTTCATTCAAAATCTTTTTATCATCAAAATCATAATTCACGCCTTTTATATCCTGGTACTTCTCATGTCCCTTGCCGGCAATCAAAACAATATCATCGTTATTAGCCAGGCTCACTGCTGTTTTAATAGCTTCCCGCCGGTCGGCAATGG
>JANNYY010000084.1:0-15682 GCA_031410355.1 Chitinophagaceae bacterium
CTGTAACACCCTTGCTGTTTAAATAGATTGATTTATTATACCCCGTTTCAATACCCTGTACATATTGAAAAACAGGATTCAGCGCCAGGAAAAAATTCTTTGTATCCACTTCCAGGAAACTGGGTTTTGTGATATAAAAAGTCTTCAGAACAGGGCGCTTACTTAAAAATTCTTTTTTAGATCCTGTTACCCATTCGCTGTTATTCATTAAAAAACTGTTCAGGTTATATTCGTCAATAGCCGTAAGTGCCTGGCTGTTCCAGTCCACATAATTATCAAGTCCGGTTAATGTATCCACATATCCCAGGCGGGCGCTGTCAATAAATTCAGTTTGCTCCACAATATATTTTCTGTTAAATGGGCGTACTGACGAAAAATTAAGATGGGTATTTTTTTGCTGTTTAATTTCCATGCGGTCAACAAAGTGAATATCTTTTGAACCCGGGGTTAAAAAAGTAGATTGTGCTGTTGCAAATGCAGGGCAAATAAAAAACAGCAGTTTGGTTAAGCTTTTAATAAATTGCATCAGATAATTTTAATTTACAGGTAACAGAATTCAAGTTATGCAAAAATACCTTTTTAAAAACATACAGGTTGTAAATGAAGGAAAAATTCAGTCGCTTGATATTTTAACTTACGGCGAACGGATAGAAAAAATTGCCGGGGCCATTGAAACAAAGTATAAGGTTACCGAGATAAATGGGGAGGGAAAACATCTTTTTCCGGGAGTGATTGATGACCAGGTGCATTTTCGTGAACCCGGTCTTACCCATAAAGAAACGATTTATACCGGAAGCAAAGCTGCTGTGGCCGGCGGTGTTACCAGTTTTATGGAAATGCCCAATACCCTGCCCAATGCGCTAACGCCACAACTGCTGGAAGATAAATACACGATTGCAGCAAATACATCGCTGGCCAATTATTCATTTTTTATGGGCACCAGCAATAATAATGCTGAGGAAGTATTAAAAATAAATAACCATAAAAAAGATGTTTGCGGCGTAAAAATATTTATGGGTGCCAGTACAGGTAATATGCTGGTTGACAGTCACAGTGCTTTGGACAAAGTTTTCCGCGAAAGCGAAATGCTGATTGCCACCCATTGCGAAGATGAACGGATCATCAAAACCAATTACGAAAGACTGAAAAGAGAGAAGGGCGAATTAACAGCAGCCGATCATCCTTTGGTAAGAGATGAAGAAGCATGTTTTGAATCTTCTTTAATTGCGATAAAGTTTGCACAGAAGTACGGCAGCCGCTTACACATCCTGCACATCAGCACCGAAAAAGAATTACAGCTTTTCAGCAATATGATGCCGCTGAAAGAAAAAAGAATTACTGCCGAAGTTTGTGTGCATCATTTACATTTTACGGCTGATGATTACGAACAACTGGGTTATAAAATAAAATGTAACCCGGCCATAAAAGCGGCACACAATAAAGAAGCCTTGTGGAAAGCGTTGCTTGATGACCGGCTTGATGTTATTGCTACAGACCATGCTCCACATACCTGGGAAGAAAAGCAGGGGGCTTATGAGCAGGCACATGCAGGTTTACCACTGGTGCAGCACCCATTGTTATTGATGTTGCATTATTATACAGAAGGGCGAATAAGGTTAGAAAAAATTGCAGAGAAAATGAGTCATGCGGTTGCTGATTGTTTTCAGATAAAGAACAGGGGGTACGTACGGGAGGGCTATTTTGCTGACCTGGTGCTGGTTGATAATAATTCATCATCAACAGTAACCAAAGAAAATATTTTATACAAATGCGGCTGGAGCCCTTTAGAGAATTTTACGTTTCCTGCATCTATAGAAAAGACTTTTGTAAGTGGCCATTTGGTTTTTGATAATGGAACCTTTGATGAAACAACAAAAGGGCAACGTTTAACATTTAACAGATAACTTTTCTTTGCGTATGGATATAGACAAAACAACACTCGCTGATCTTTCGATGTTTAACAGTGGCGAAGATATGTCGGTGTTTAGTAAGCTGGATATGTGCAGCACCGCACATGGCAGCGAACAGTTAAAAATTAATTTCAGCACGGCATTAAAAACAGAGGAGGAAATTGTAGCCGTAC
This sequence comes from Chitinophagaceae bacterium, assembly GCA_031410355.1. Taxonomy (GTDB): domain Bacteria; phylum Bacteroidota; class Bacteroidia; order Chitinophagales; family Chitinophagaceae; genus Ferruginibacter. Next base: position 2,084 of record JANNYY010000084.1, read on the forward strand.
AGCAAACCCTGCAACTCATCATTAAAAAACAGGAGCAATGGCCTAAGCAAATAAGTAACGGAACTGTGATGGTGGTAGAGAAATATTTCGATTCACCCATCAGCCTCATACCTCCCCATCCATCTTCGCTTGAGGCATACACCTATAAATTACTCCATGGCCCCGACTTTGCACTGGTAACCTATTCTGCCAAACATTGTTTTGATTTTATAAAAGGGTTTCAGCATTTGCTGCAACTATTTGCGGGGGAGAACGTGCCTGCGCCGTTAAAAAAAGTTTTAACAGAGATAGAAAAGATAATTACGAAAGATCAGTTTAACATAGTTGATAGAAATAAAAGCACAGATGAACTAACCAATGCCCAAATACTGGAGTTTGCCCATTTTATAAGATATGGCTATAAGCACAATATGCTAAGCCTGGTGGTACTGTATGCACAAATTGATGCCTGGTATGGTATGGCCAGGGCGGTGCAGAAATTTGAACTGGTGTTCCCCAATTTTGTACAAAGCGATGAGCCTGTTATTGATGCAACAGGCCTGCATCATTTGCTGGTACAGCAGCCGGTTGCGTATGATGTAGTGCTGAATCAAAAAACCAATTTTTTGTTTTTAACCGGGGCTAACATGGCCGGTAAAAGCACATTCATAAAATCCGTAGGCGCTGCTGTTTTTTTGGCTCATATAGGTATGGGCGTACCGGCACAACAAATGAAACTTACCTTATTTGATGGCATGCTCAGCAATATAAATGTGGTAGATAATATTGCCAAAGGCGAAAGTTATTTTTACAACGAAGTGCAGCGTATTAAAGCCACCATCACCAAAATAAGCGATGGCAAAAAATGGCTGATACTCATTGATGAGCTCTTTAAAGGCACCAATGTGCAGGACGCTATGAAATGCAGCAGCACTGTTATTGAAGGGTTATTGAAAATGAAAAACTCACTCTTTATACTCTCCACACATTTATACGAAATAGGAGAAGAACTGAAAAAATATTCAAATATTGATTTTAAGTATTTTGAAACATCGGTTGTTAACGACCAGCTTCATTTTAGTTATTTTTTAAAAGATGGCATCAGCAATGACAGGCTGGGTTATTTGATATTGAAGAGAGAAGGAGTGGTGGAGATGCTGGAGAAGATGTAAACTTTTTATGCAAAAACTTAAACCATTACTGTTGCCTGTTTGCATGATCGTCTTTTTTATCGGATGTGTGCAAATTTACCTTCTATTGAGAATGAGTATGTTTAACTTTTCAGCAGTTTTTCTTTACGGTATCTTATTTCTAATGTTATACATTCTTAAAGCAGCATATTCCAAAAGGAATAAATCCTTATTTATATCCACTGCCTTATTTATGATAGCTTTTATATGCGTAAGGTTTTCCAGAGGTCATATTGAAGATTATTATTTTAAACATACGATTTCAAAGGCAAATATTCTAAAAGAGAATCTCAAGGAATATCGGAAAATCCATAAACTCTACCCAGAAAGTTTAAAAGGATTATATAAAAACTCAAGGGTGCCCAGGTATAATATTGGTTTAGTTGGATTTGATTTTGCGTATTTTAAAGCTGACACGAGCTATAGGATATATTTTAATCATTTTGAAGGAAGAACGTTTGTTAGCCATGATAAAAGTAATGAATGGAATGTGGATGATTGAAATGTCTATCCTTCAGTAACGACCGCCTGGGTTATTTAATTTTAAAGAGAGAAGGTGTTGTGGAGATGTTAGAGAAGATGTAAACTTTTTTATTTTTTGTAATTTACCAGTGTAATCATTTACCATGAAAAGATCACTACCGCTTATCACCGGCTTCCTGATACTCTTTGTCACCGAAATACTCCGTGTCTATTTCATTATGCCTTTCCCCGGCAGCCAGAAAGCCAATACCATTGAGATTGCTTATTTTCTCAACAATTATATCTGGTGGTTCAGGATATTGGGGTTGATTTTAATTATACCGCCAATGCTGTACATTTTTCGTAACAGCCGCATGTGGAGAAAGATCCTGCTTGCTTTTTTTGTGTTACTGTATGCAACCATTTTTTATTTTTTCAACTTTAAATTTTTGGCCGATAAAATGTTTTATCAGCCTGAAAATAAAATTATGGCATCGGTTGCAGCCAACACTGTTGATACTAACAAGTTGGTTATTGGTATTGCTTTAGAAGAAGAAGCAAAAGCTTACCCGATTGAGATAATCGGTTATCATCACCAGGTGATTGACACTGTAGCCGGGCAACAGCTTATGATTACTTACTGCACGGTTTGCAGAACAGGCAGGGTTTTCAGTCCGTTAGTAAATGGCAGGTTGGAAAAATTCCGATTAGTTGGTATGGATCATTTTAATGCGATGTTTGAAGATGTAACAACCAAAAGCTGGTGGCGACAGGCCACCGGAAAGGCTGTTGCAGGACAGATGAAGGGAAAAGTATTGGAAGAAATTGCATCAGAACAAATGAGTCTTGGCGCATGGATACGCAAATACCCAAACACTACCATACTGCAACCCGATACTTTATTTGCAAAGCAATACAAAGACCTGGAAGGATTTGATGAAGGCATTGTTAAGAGCGGTTTGGAAAAAAGAGACAGCGCCTCCTGGAAATTTAAATCATGGGTGGTGGGTTTACAAAAAGATGGTTATTCAAGGGCTTACGACTGGAATGAACTTGTAAAGCAAAGAGTTATTAATGATACATTCAGAGGTAAAGCTGTTGTTTTGGTATTGGAAAAAGATAACAGAAGTTTTCATGTATGGAGCAGGCATGTGGAAAATGAAAGACTGAATTTTCCATTATTATTCATTGCTGATGAAGCCACTCAAACTTTAAAAGACACAACAACTAATTCTATCTGGGATATGAATGGCGAATGTATTAAAGGTTTACTAAAGGGAAGCAGGCTTATTTCCATACAGTCTTACCAGGAATTTTGGCATAGCTGGCAAACATTTCATGCGGCCACAACCCGATCAGGACACTGATTAATGAAAAATAAAAGCACTTGTAGTTCTCAAATATCAGGCTACTTCTAAAATAAAATTTCCATCAATATGCAGTGTTTGATGCAGTTTTTTTGCTATAGATAAATTAATTTTTTTCTTTCCATTCATAATTTCACTTAAGGTTGAATTTGGGATTTGCAAATGCAGGGAAAGTTCTGTTTTATTTATACTATTCTCAAACATGTAGTATTCCAGCATATCTTTTATACTGGTATAAACAGGCATTGGAAATTTTTTGCTTTCATGTTCTTCAACATCCTTCGACAAATTTTCTAATTTAAGTGTTTCGGCTTTAGTTAGATTGCTGAATCCTTTTTCTATAAAAGTCTCAATCTCTGCCAGTGCGGTGTGGTATTGGCTGGTTGTTACGATTTTCATTTTTAAAAAATTTAATGCTATAAATAAAGCTTATAGTTTAGATAGCTAATATAAAGCATTTCCCACCCCTCCAATCATTCAAACTTCTCAATAATTTTATTCTTTCACCAATTATTCTTTTTCTAACTTTAAACAAATTTGTTACCCATGCTGGTTAAAACTTTTGGCAGTGCAGTTTATGGAGTGGAAGCTATCAGCATTACTGTAGAAGTGAGTGTGAACAACCAGGGTAAAAATTATTTTATTGTTGGCCTTCCCGATAATGCCGTTAAAGAAAGTTTGCAAAGGGTAGAGAGTGCCATTAAAAGTAATAAGCTGTACATGCCCCGTACCAAGCTGGTGGTAAATCTTGCTCCCGCCAACATAAAAAAATCAGGCACTGCATTCGATCTTCCCATTGCCATCGGCACTTTAGGCGCTACCGATCAAATTAAAAATCCTGAAAAATTAGCCCACTATGTAATTATGGGAGAGCTGAGTTTAGATGGAGAAATTCGCCCCATCACCGGCGCATTGCCCATTGCCATACAGGCACGTAAGGAAGGTTTTAAAGGCTTAATTCTTCCCAAACAAAATGCAAGAGAAGCGGCGATGGTGAACAACCTGAATGTTTATGCGGTTGAACACATTAAAGATGTGATTGAATTTTTTAACAACGAAGATTCTATACAGCCAACCATTGTAAATACAAGAGAAGAATTTGCAAACGCACAAAGCGATTTTGAAATTGATTTTTGCGATGTAAAGGGACAGGAAAATATTAAACGTGCTTTGGAGATTGCAGCAGCAGGAGGGCACAATGCTATTCTAATTGGCCCGCCAGGTGCAGGTAAAACCATGCTGGCAAAGCGTTTGCCAACCATACTGCCGCCATTAAGTTTGCAGGAAGCATTGGAAACAACAAAGATCCATTCTGTTGCAGGCAAGCTGCCGGAAAATTCTACGTTGATATCAAAGCGGCCATTCCGCAGTCCGCACCACACCATTAGTGATGTGGCCCTGGTTGGTGGTGGTGGTATTCCGCAACCCGGCGAAATTTCTTTAGCACATAACGGGGTTTTATTTTTAGATGAACTGCCTGAATTTAAACGGCAGGTTTTGGAAGTAATGCGCCAGCCGATGGAAGAAAGACGGGTTACCATTTCCAGGGCAAAAGTGGCACTGGATTTTCCTGCATCCTTTATGCTGATCGCAAGTATGAATCCCTGCCCCTGCGGATTTTTTAATCACCCGGAAAAAGAATGTACCTGTCCCCCGGGTGCTGTACAAAAATACCTGAATAAAATATCGGGCCCATTGTTAGACCGCATTGATCTGCATGTAGAAGTAACACCTGTTGCCTTTACGGAATTATCATCGGCACAGCAATATGAAAAAAGCAGCAGCGTAAGAGAGCGTGTTATTAAAGCAAGAGAAATACAGGAACTGCGTTATAAAAACAGCGAAGGTGTTTATGCCAATGCGCAAATGAGCAGTAAACAACTCAAAGAAATTTGTGTAATAACCGCCGCTGGTCAAAACTTATTAAAAGTAGCGATGGAAAAATTAAATCTTAGTGCCCGTGCTTATGACCGCATTTTAAAAGTGAGCCGCACCATTGCAGATTTAGCAAACAGCGAAGATATTAAACCGGAGCATTTGGCAGAAGCGATACAGTACAGGAGTTTAGATAGGGAGGGGTGGACGGGATGATAATTTGCCTAGAGTGGTTAAGATTTTTTAAGCTGGTTTGACCTCATGCAAGGAGAAGTTCTAATACCCTAAGCCCCCATAGTAATAAGACGTCATTTAGAATATCGGGGCAAACTCGAAAACAATTAATCGATGGAAAAAAACGAACAGTACATACTTTATAGAAAAGTTAAGTGGGCATTAGTTTTGATAATATGTAACATTTATTGTTTACCTCTTTATGCTCAAAAAGTATCAAATGGTATAGTTTTCTGCCATGATAAGCAGCAAAGATTAGCTGCTTGTGAAATAGATAATTATTATGTATTGAAATTCGATAAGTCAGCTTTAATATCTGTTTGTACAAAAGATTCAAGTGTATTTTACGATGTTGCAAACAAATTGTTTAGATTCAATACTCAGTACAATAATGTCATTACAGCACAGTTACAGGCAAATGGTATTATAGCTATCTATGATAAAAAGGGTAATAGAGTTTATAAACGACCTTATAACTGTGAAGGTAGTAATTGTGATATGAACGCTACTTTTATCAATACATTTAATATAGATTCTTCTTACGTTTCATATTCGTTTGCGGACAGTGTCCTTCAGCATATTTTTATGGGCGATATGAAGATTGATAGTATTAACATTAAAATATACAAGAGCAAGATAAACGGAAATTACTCTTGGGATGTTTCTTTAAGCCCCCCACCTCTCGATAGCAATACTATCGGCCAAAGTATAAAGATCTTAACGGATAAAGAGATAGCTGAACCAAAGTATATTGAAATATGTGATAAAATAAGGATGCAAATTTATGATAAGGATCCTGGCATTGAAATAATATCCAACCCCAAAAAGATAAATTCTTTTAATTTAATCCGTACAACAAAGCTTACAGCAAACAAGCAATTTTATCTATATAGAACTGAAATAGAATACAAGAAAAACGGGAAGGTAAAATATTCGTTTGATCCAATAATACAATGCGAATAAAATGTTACTCAAAGAAAAGGCGTGTTGCTTTTTTCATTGGTCGTTACCTCCAAATTTCACAACGGCTTCACTATCCCATTCTTAATCGCATACACAACCAATCCCACCGTATTCTTCACATTCATCTTTTCCAAAATTTTCAACCGGTGGCCTTCAACTGTACGCACACTGATAAATAATTTATCGCCAATCTCTTTATTTGTCATTTCATCACAAATGCCGGCGATGATCTCTTTTTCTCTTTCACTGAACTCTGTTTTTGCAACTATTTTGTAGGGATTAAAACGGCTCTTGGCAATCATTTGTGTAAGCTTGTGGCTTGTTGTTTTGCAGTAATAAGGCTCATCCTTATACACTGTTTTAATGGCTTCAATGATCTGCTCCTTACCTGCATTTTTTATGAGATAGCCTTTGGCACCGGCTTCCAGCATTTCAATGATCAGTTCATCATCATCATACATAGATAAACCGATAATGCCTTTATCGGGATACAACTCAGTAATTTTTTTTGCGGCTTCAATGCCATCCATCACCGGCATTTTAATATCAGTAAGAATCACATCCGGGTTCTCTTTTTCTATTAACTCCAGTAACTCCCTGCCGTTACCAGCTTCTCCCACCAGTGTGATCTCAGGAAATTTCGAGAGCATGAGTTTAAACCCATCCCTGAAAATTTCATGGTCATCGGCAATAACTAATTTTATATCGGCAGCTGTTGGCATAATTAAAGTGGCATTTCAATTTCAAAAATGGTACCCGACCCTGGTTGTGAAGTTACTAATAGTTGTCCGCCCAACAACTCAACCCGGCTGTGAATACTTAATAATCCCAATCCACTGGCTATTTGTGTTTTTTCGCTGTAATTAAAACCAATACCATCATCTTTTGTTTTTAACAGCAGCGTTTTATTGTTTTTCTGAATGCTGATGCTTAGTGATGTTGCCCTGGCATGTTTTACAGTATTGTGAATGATCTCCTGCAAAATCCTGTACAGGTTTATTTCACGTTCTGGTAACAGCGTAAAATCAGCGTAACTAAAGGAAATATCCAAAGGATGTAATGGTTTTAGTTTACTGATAAACTCTTCGGTAGCTTTTATTAACCCTTTTCGTACCAGCGTATTGGGCAAAAGATCATAAGATATTTCCCTGAAGCGCTGGATAATGCTGTCAATTTGTTCACTTGATTTTTCCAGCACAGCGGTTTCAGTTTCATCAACGGGTTCCAGGTGGTTGATCTGTAATTTAATGGCCGATAAAAGCGGCCCCAGCTCATCATGCAGGTCATCGGCAATTCTTTTACGCTCATTTTCAAGTGTGTTTATTTCAGCAGCAATACGGGCCTGTTGCCATCTTACAACTCTTCTGTGTTCACTTACTATAGAGATGATAAAGAAGGAGATGATCAAGATCAGTATAACAGCAGATATTAAAACAGCATTAAACATAGGCACACACTTTATCCCCGTAAAATTTTTACAATGAAATTAAGTTTCTTTTGTGGGAATTTTAAAAATGGCTATGGTAAAAAGTAAATAACTAAGGGCATTTGTAAAATGCTGTATATCTGCAACTGATTTTCCATTTTTGGTTTCATTTAGTGAAAATACAACCACACCAAAAATTAAAAAATTAAATGCATTGTATAAAACCGATGCACTGCTGAACCAAAACCAGAAATTGTTTGCCAGTTTATACCGTATCTCCATTATCTGTTTAGAAAGTATATCAATGCAAATAATAAGCATTACAACAGATACAAAACAAAGCAGGTAAAGAAAAAGTTTAAATACACTGTTGTAAACAACATAGTCGAATATAGCAACAGCTAATGCCGCTGCTAACAGTAACTGTACTTTTCTTTTATTTAAATAGCCATTAGCATAAACAAAAAATAAGAATAAAGCCAGATTTAAAAGCATATATATATTGATTGGTAGCCTGGAAAAACTCCCCAACGCCGGATATTTAATGCCCACGTAAATCCAGGTTTCAAGTAAAACAACCAATATCATCATGTAAATGAACGCATGGAATTTTTTGTCAATTTTGTTAAGTCTGTACATACCGGCAATTGCCGGCAATACACAAGTCATCGACAGTATGTAAGTAATATCTGCATTCATATTCACTAATTAATAAGAAGGAAGCAATCTTATCTTCAATTTATTTTACGGCATCTGTCCATATTCAGCTCCACCAGGATTACCTGTAGCGCCAGTTAATCCGGCACCGAGTGTTTTATTCATTGGTTGGGGGCAGCATTCAGCTTCCGCATCAACATATAAATTACTGTAATCGGGCTTAATGCCTACCAGTATAATATGTATCCTGTTATCGCCGCCAATACCATACAGTACCCTGAGCCCGATAGAATTTGCATCGCAAAGTAATTTCTTAATAATGCAACTGTTAAAAGAAAAAGAACCCCTTGTTAAAAACCTTGCGGCTACTGCATCCATTTCGGCGGCTGCTTGGTTCGTTTCTGTATTCATGCTGTCTTTATTGTTGCCCCCCTGGGTATTATAATCGTTTTTCCTGCTCAACTGGTTTTTATATGATTGGTAACGTTTAACCCACAATTCAATTGAATCCTGCGATAAAAAGTGGCAGCGGTTTACCAGGCTGTCGGCCATTGGATCTGTTATCTTACCGGTATATCCCTCGCAGCATTTCTTATTGTCATTTTTATCGCAGCTATTAAAGGTAAGTAAGACTATGAGAGCAATTGAAAGCATGGCTGCCATGCTGAGTTTAATTCTGAATTTCATAATAGTTTGTTTTATGGTTAAATGAATTGTCAAAGTAAAGTACAAAACAAAATCTGCATACAGGTATTTCTACCTGAAATTTTTGGGTAGTTCATGCGCAAAGTTTCAGTAGTGATACCTGTAAAAACCTTTTGATTAATTATCATTTTTGTGTGCAGAAAATGTGGTGGAAATTGAATAAAGAGGTTTCTTAAGATACTGAAACCTTATGCGGCCGAAAGCCTGAAACAGAAAAAGAGCGGCACATAAAATTAAAAATAATCGCACCATGCAGAAGGAGCTAAAATCAGCGTCCTGTATAAACCAGGTTTTAAAACAACAAAACGTACTAACCGATAAATAATAATAAAGGAGTAAGCCGAAAATCCTGGATCAAAGAGTAGGCAAAACAAAAAAATATTATGAGATATCAATTTAAAGGAAACCTGCGTGGTTTCTATTGTGGAGATTGCTTCGACTTTCTTTACAAAGCAAATGTAAAAATTTATGCAGTTGACAGAACAGCAAACATCACTGCACTGGCTGTTGCACGGGAAAAAGAAACTTTTCATCAGCGCAGCGATGAGGAGCTGAAGTCACTTTCCAAAAGAATGATTGGAGAAGGAGTAACCGATGAAAACGGTAATTTTTCGGTTGATCTCACTGAAAAAAATTATGATGGCGGCGCTTTTGATATTGATTTTGAATGCGGGACTGTACCCATCCAGGTCAGGAAAAAAATTCCTGCTCCCCCCGCACCATTTCAATTCCATATCACCACTTTTCAACCACAATGGAAACAGCCGGCAGAAGAAACCCGGGACCAATTAATGGCTTATTGGGAATATGCTATTCCGTTTAAATTCTGGTGCTGGCTTTTGCGTTTGTTTAAATTATATGTTATCTGCGGAAAAGTTAACGATTGCAAAAACAAGCAACCGGTTGCTGGTGTAAAAGTGTTTGCCTATGATGTTGACCTGATACAGGATGATTCGCTGGGTTTTGGCATCACAAACAGTAATGGTGATTTCCGTATCTATTATACCGAAGCGGATTTCAGCAAAACAATATTCAGCTGGTTAAATGTTGAATGGCCTGCCGGTCCAGACTTATATTTCAGAATTGAAGCTGCAGATGGTACCGTTCTTCTTGCAGAAAACAGGCAACGTGGCCATGACCGCGACCGTGCAAATGCTTCCAATTGTTTCTGCATTAATTTTTGCGTTGAATGCCCTGAAGGATCAATGGTTTGCAAACTAACAGGCCCTGCTGGTTGTATTGATGGCAACTTCACACTTACAGACGGGAAATATATTCCTGTTACAGGCAGTGCAGGCAGTTGCGGGTTGAAGAAATATGAACTTGAGCTACTCTGGAACGGAACGCTGTTGATACCCGGCGCTATTGTTTATGCAAATGCATCCGGTAATCCTGATACTGCTTTAACTTCTGGCAATCATGCAGTATATAATGGCCATGTTGGTTTTATTAATGCACAGAAAGCTGTAGAAGGTGCTGGCGCTAATCTTGCCACGTCAACCAATTTTACCGTACACTTACGTTGTTACAATGCCGATGGAAGTTTTGTGGATGTTTATACCAGCTTCCAGTTAGATAGCTCAGAAGTTTATATTAAGAATGTAGGAGGCCGGGTTGCACCTGATGTGCTGAATGCTGCTGAACATTTACATGTTGCTGATTCGGCAGCTTCTTTACTGGGCACTATTGGCGGAACAGTTGGTATCTATGGCGCTGCAAGAGTTTATGGTTGCAGCAGTGAACAGATAAAAGAATACTCTTTGTATTATAAAAAAGACGATTTCGCTTCGGTACAACCACCCAATGGACCTTTCTTTGATACTGTGGCTAATGGATGGACACAGATATGCAGGGTAGATTATACCAATTACCTTGCATTTACGCCAGCCGAGCTGATTAGTAATAATGAATTGCCCGGGCCAGATTCCAGGCTCACCAACAGCGGGTTTTATACTTACCACATGCCGGTCTATATTCCCGTATTTCATACCTGGATATATATTGATGTGCCTAAATTATCCGGCTCGTCCTGGGGAACAGGCGCAAGCGGAAGGTATAGTGTATTGCTTGAAGTGATTGACACTGTGGGAACTTATTATTATGATATTCAAAAAGTGTGGGTTGATAATGAAAACATAGAAGGGATCATCACAAAAATTGGCAGCCAGCCTCCCTGCACAGACCTGTACATGAGGGATAAATTGGGTAATTTTAAAACGATAGATATCCTGGGAACTGCATACGATCCACTGATCATACCCGGAAATTTAGCCCAGCCAACAAGCGATAATTTCGATCATTACCAGGTAGATATTTTGAAACAAAGTGCAGCAGCAGCAAACACCATCATCAGTTCATCTACTCCTGTTCCTGCACGCCCGGCGTTAAGTGGTATTGGTACATTGGCAAGTTTTAACCTGGCTAACCTGGATGTAACACAAAACCCGATTTTGAATCCTGGCGCACCATGGAATATTGACCAGTTGCTCACTAATGGCGCAAGCTGTAACTATAATTTCATTTTAAATGTGGCCGACAAAACATTGGTTAGTGAAAGTGATGTGCATCGTATTTCACCATATTATTTCCCTATAAAGATCATTAACAGTAATGAGCCTTAGAGCACATTTCAACAGGTTGCAGTTGTATTAATAAATCAGTTGCAACCTGTTTAAAAATGTTAAATCAAAACCAAAGGACCAAGCCGAAAATCCTTTAAATGAGTAGGCACAAACAAAAAAATAAAATTGTAATGAAAAAAAATATGTTTAATCAAATTTCCAATCATTGGAAATACCTGTGTTTATCAATCCTGTTTTCATTAACTTTCTTTTCGGCAGTAAAAGCTGCAGACAGGGAAATTGGCGGCTATGTTGACCGTGCAGAAGATCGCTTTGTACGCAACGTATGGAACTTTATTAAGAATTTCCAGGGCTGGCAAACTGTAGGTGCAAACCGCTGGCAGGAGGTTCAATATTTTTGGGCCGAGCCATTTGAATTTAATACCAATCATTTGGATTTTGTTGATAAAATGGACCTCAGTTATGTGGCTGCCCATGGCAGTGCTTATTCTGTACAAACAAACCAAAGCACCAAAACCAGTGTAGATCTGCGTACCTGCCCCGGTTATGGAGATCTGCCGCATGGCAACGGCGATCTTGAATTTTTAATAATCGAATCCTGCTCCACGGTTGCATCGGCACCCGAAGCACCGGCAAGCGGAGACTGGTGGACACCCTGGTCTACACTTTTTCATGGCCTGCATCAGTTAAATGGTTTTAGAACTTTAAGTTACTCCGATAATGGAATACCTAACCGGTATGCAAATAAACTAAAAGCAAACGGCGGGGTTTGGCAATCGTGGTTTAGTGCAGTGGATGGAGAACGCACATTTTACGGTAATGGCACTTATACCGAATTTCCTGGCTATGCAAGTACCATCCTGTACACAACCACCGAAAACGACAGGCTGGGCAGTTATGCTGCTGATCCTTTTGGCACCGTAAATATGAAAACCATCTGGCAATACTAAGCCGCTAATTAATTTATTAATTCTTAAAATAAAAATCATGCGTTTAACAATAAAAAATTTGCTGCTGGTAACAATCGTTCTTAGCGTTAGTGCGTGCAAATGTAAATCTGATGTAAAGCAATCCGGGGCGGTATATGTTTATTCTTTTGAAAAAACAGACCCCCTTACCACCGGCGATTCAAAAAAAATGATAACACAGTACATGGGCATTGCAAACCCCCACGAGCTTACAGTTAACAGCGATGAGCACATTGCTTATTACGTGGCCGATGAGGATTTGAATATAACTTTTGAGCAGGATCTTAACAATGGCAACTTTGAGTTCAGCAAAATTACCAAAGCTTACCTGGATAATGATGGACTCAAACTTCCTTCAGAAGATGAAGCCATAAGAATAGCAAAAGATTACCTGAAGACTAATGGCATTGCAGCAAAAAATGATGGAGAAATAAGATTGGTACATAGTGGCGGCATCCGCTCTCAATCTATTGCAAACGGCAAGCAGGCCGGGCCAATAATTGATAAGGTACGTACACTTACTTATGGAAGGATAATTGACAGCCTGCCGGTAATAGGTGCAGGCTCTAAAATTGTAATTCAAATAGGTGATAAAGGCCAGGTGCTGGGCGTTACAAGAAAGTGGAGAGAACTTCAGGTAACAAATAAAAAGGAAATCAAAACTGAAGAAATGATTACCGTAAAAGAAGCTGAAGAAATGGCTAAAAGGCAGATTGCATCAGAGTTTGGGGCAAATGCAGGTTTTGAGATAAAAGGTACTCAAAGATCTTATTACGATGGAAATGGAAACATACTTCAACCTGTTTGGGCTTTTAGTACCCTTGTAAATTTAAATAACCAGGACAGGAGCATACAGCCGGTAAAATACCTGTGTATAATACCTATGCTCAAAAATTCTCCGGAGCCAATAAAACTTACTGCCATAGATCCAAAAGCCAAAGACATGATCAGGGATATAAAGCAATACAATGATTCTACCCGGGTTAATGCAAAAGATACTGTGGGTAAGGATTAGCGATAAATACACACAATAACATAAGGAGGATGCCGAAAATCCTGATATAAAGAGTAGGCATAAAAAATAAAATTAAAACAATGGCACACAACAAATTTGAAGGTAATGTAATCGGCGAAATTTGGCGGGCACAGGAAGCCGCAAAAGAACTGATCTATTTCAGGGTTCAAAATCAA
>JANNYY010000085.1:0-5429 GCA_031410355.1 Chitinophagaceae bacterium
ACTACCATTTCCTTTTATCAATATTTCCCCATTGATGATCCTAAGCAGTTCAGAGATGAAATGTATAAAGCGCTGAATGCAATAAAAGTATTTGGCAGAATTTACATTGCATCAGAAGGCATCAATGCACAGGTAAGCGTGCCAGACAATAATGTGGATACCTTCAGTAAATATCTTAATACAATAGCGCCGTTAAAAGATATAAGATTGAATATTGCTGTTGATGATGGGGGTAAATCTTTCTGGGTACTTAAAATAAAAGTGCGTGAAAAAATTGTTGCTGATGGTATTGCTGACCCGTTTTTCAGCATGGAAAATAAAGGCAGTTATGTAAATGCTGTACAAATGAATGAGCTGTTGCAGGATGATGACACCATTGTTATTGATATGCGTAACCATTACGAATATGAAGTGGGGCATTTTGAAAAAGCCATTGAAATACCAAGCGATACCTTTAGGGAACAGTTGCCCATGGCGGTAGATATGATGAAGGATAACAAGGATAAAAATATCATCATGTATTGCACTGGTGGCATCCGTTGCGAAAAAGCAAGTGCCTTTATGTTGCATCATGGGTTTAACCATGTTTATCATTTAGAAGGCGGTATAATAAATTATGCAAGAGAAGCAAAGGAAGCCGGGCTGGAAACAAAGTTCATTGGTAAAAATTTTGTGTTTGATGACAGGCTGGGGGAGCGCATTACAGAAGACATCATTTCAAAATGCCATCAATGTAGCAAGCCTGCAGACACCCATACAAACTGCAAAAATGATGGCTGTCATTTATTATTTATACAGTGTGATGATTGTGCAGTAAAATTTGATGGCTGTTGCAGCGAAGCCTGCCAAACGGTTTATAATCTGCCCATAGCAGAACAAAAAGAATTGCGCAAAGGAATTGATAAAGGGATGATGGTATTCAATAAAAGTAAAAAACGATTGCGGCCAAGGCTGGATGAAAAAGAATAACTGCTCTTTTAATTATAGATCCACAACAAAATGGGCTTATCAGAAGTGCGGATGTATTTACCAATTTCTGCTAAAAAAACGGGAGAAACTGCAGGGCAGCCGGCACTTTCATAAATGTGGCGTGGGTAAGTTTCGGTTTGTGGCACATAAGCATCGGAATGTAACACAATAGCCCGTTCAAAGGCATTTGCATTGGTACTGTCTAATCCGTATAATTTATAAGACAGTCCATATTTTCCCTGGTATGCATTACCAATTTTATATTTACCTAATGAAGTAGCATTGCTGTTGGGCATGTTTGAAAATACCAGCAAATCATTACAACCAGGAAAGTAAGAGCCACTGCCATGCGATACCAGCGCCGAATACTCAACCTCACCCAGTTTTATATTGTAAACAAAAAAACGCTTTTTACCTGAGGGGATGGACATATCTACCAGGAAACAATAGTCAGTATTAAAATTATTTGTAGCTACGTATTCATCAATCCCCACAACTTTTTCCTTTAACTTTTGAGCGGCAATTTTAAGTTTAGTGTCAATCTGCATAAAGGAAGTATCCCGCTCAATAACTGAAAGGGTATCAGGTTCATTAATGGGTAAAAGAGTGGAAGAATTAGTAAGGCCCTTTACAAAAAGTTCGGGTGGTTGTTGTAATTGAGCAGCACTTGACTGTATAGAAACATTCAACACAATTGAAATAGCGCAGAACTTTATTACCCCCATCATATTGCTGGTTTTTTATACTAACGTAAAACGTGTTATAAAAATTGAATTCAAACCGAAAAAAATATTGAAAATATTATTCTCAAAAAACTGGCATAAAGATAATTATTTTCAAGATTTAATTTCCATGAATTTCTAGGGTTAGCAGGTATTTAGAGTAAAATTAACAGAGAAGGTATTTTTACTATAAACAACTTTATTTTAAAGCATAATCAGCTTTTAAGGTAATTCCTGCTTTATTATACAGCGATGTAACTAGTAATGCTATGTTTTTATAAGGCGGAACGTACTCCTTAAAGTAATCATAAAGTTGCTTGTTCGGTTTAAACTGTTTATCCAGTTCAGCCCATATTTCTACCCAATCCAGGTCCTGCTCGTTTAAAAGACTATTATTGATCAGCTTTAACATAGGATCGTTCACCTGTTTGGAGCCCACCTGTTTTGTTGAAATTACCTGGGCCTGCGCACTTTTTTCAAGTATATCTTTAATTTCATTATACCCTCCGCAAGAACCAAGTAAACCTAATTTGATTGAAGGGGTAAAGTATTTGTAACTGTTGGTAAGGTGGTAACTATGTCCCCGCAGAATAAGAATACGGGGTTCTACCTGCTGCTCTTTCAAATGCTGTATCAATTCATCCTGGGCTTTTATGTCCAGTCCTCCATCGTTATTAAGAGGTACGTTAGCATAAATAGATATGGGATACTTTTTTTTAGAAGAAATTTTAACCCAGGAAGGATTCTTTTCAATTGACCATTGAGCTGCATCACTGAAGTTGTTAAGAAAACTGGCATAAGAACTCTTTCCATCATCATCACCGAAAAAGAGTACCATTTGATTTATCCTGCCATCTTTTTCACGCAGCGACTGGTGCGTAATTTTATAATATGCCGTAAAGAAATCAGGCAGTTTTGCTTTATTGCCGGCCTGGTCATTTTTTACCACGTTAAATATTTCGGTCAGCAAGGTATAAATCTTCATACCATTGGGATCAGATGCGCTAAAGCAACGGGTATAATTATTTTTAAGTTCCTGCGCCGTTAATTCACTCAGCGATTTATCTGAAGTAATGCCGGGGAAGGTTTCGGCTACATTAATCAATTCTTCCAGATTAATATTATCGTTTGCCTCCAGGCCCTTTGTCAATTTTTTAATGATACTGATACTGCTTTGCTGAGGCATTTGCTGTAAAAACCCGGTAAGGGTATTATAGCGCCCTGCCATAGATAAAAATTTGCGGTACATATCATAGTTAACCAGGTTAAACAATGCGTCGTATTTCTCTTTTTCAAACATGCCCATCAGCTTTTTATAGGTATATAAATAGCTGCTGGTATATAATTCGGTTTCGCCGGTGGTTATAACATAGTACAGGTCCTGTGGC
This sequence comes from Chitinophagaceae bacterium, assembly GCA_031410355.1. Classification (GTDB taxonomy): domain Bacteria; phylum Bacteroidota; class Bacteroidia; order Chitinophagales; family Chitinophagaceae; genus Ferruginibacter. Next base: position 3,080 of record JANNYY010000085.1, read on the forward strand.
CGCATTTCGTCAAATACAAAGTAGCGTAGTTTTTCATTCGGCTCTTCGTGCAGGCTGTTTACTACATCTGTAAAAAACATTTTTGCATATTCTTTAAGATATTGTTTTGTTGGGGCCAGGTATATAACCGGGCGGCCTGCAACTATGTTTTGTTGGTTAGCCATTTCAAGGTCAACTATCTGCTTAAAAAACTTACTCGGTTCGGAGCGTAACTTAACAATCTCCGGAAGCATTATTTTTTTTTCAGTTAGCATAGCCGCAAAGGGCAGGTAAGTCTTAAAGTCTTTTTCATTTGCAAGTAACAACAAGGTTTGTATCAGCGGATTATTATATTGCCTCACCGCGTTTACCAATTCCAAATTTTTAGACTCCTGTATATAAGATACCAGTCTTTCGGGCAGGGTATTGCCGTAAATAAAGATCAGGGAATCACGCAGGCTGAAATTGATGTTAGTTCCTAAGAACTTCAAAATATTTTCCGGTGTACGCTCCAGGTTTTTTAAAGTTGCAATATCTCTCATTCTTGATGCCTGTGGGTAATCTTTAAATGCCACGGCCATTACCCCGGCGGTTTTTGCATCAAAAGGAATCAGCATATTATCATACGCCTTTTGTGTGGTTATATTTTGCCAAAGCGGTATAAAATTATCCCTGCTTTCAGTCAGGAGTTCCACATCAAAAGTTTTTTTGTTAATTTCAGTTTGCATGGTATCGTACAAATAACACTGGCAGTTTAAGGCCATTATTTTTTGAGCAATGGTTAAATTCTTATCATTCGTAATCACTTTCTGTAAGCTGTCCGTTTGATATATAAAACCATTTAATACACTTCTTCCGCCATTATCCAGGGGATACTTTCCCAGGGATTTTGTAATGGTTGATTGTGAATTATCCAGGCGCTTGTTAGCCTGCTTCAGATCTGATTTTTTTTGAGCTGAGGTTTGAAAAGCGGCCCCGATCAAAATACCTGCAATAACTAACTTATTAATAGTTCTCATTAATATTTTTTTAAGCATAAGCCAAATCTTATGCCACAATTATTTTATTGTCCGTTAAAAACGAGGGTTAGGAATTTTTATATTAGAGAAAGCGTTAAGGTTTTAAGCAATTGGCGCCTGTTATTGATTTCTCTCAAAAGTTGGTAATGCTTTTATAAAGCTCAGTAAAATACTAAAGTGGAACAATAAATTAATTCAGGTAGTTAATTTTTAAGGGCACTTTCCAAAATACATTAACATGTTTTACACCCCCAATTTCTCCAATTCCCCAACAACCAACCTCTCCGTTTCCTCATCAGTCAATTCCACCGGCAAAAATTTTTCACCTATAATTTTTTCGTAGAGTTCAATGTACCTGCTTGAAATTGTTTGTATCCATGCATCACTCATTTCCGGCACAGTTTGTCCTGCCATGCCCATAAAATTATTTTCAATCAACCATTCTCTTACAAACTCTTTGCTAAGTTGTTTCTGGCGTTGGCCGGCAGCCTGTCTTTCTTCAAAACCATCAGCATAAAAGTAGCGGGATGAATCAGGTGTATGAATCTCATCCATTAAAATAATTTGATCGCCAATTTTTCCAAACTCATATTTTGTATCCACTAAAATTAAACCCTGCCTGGCAGCAATTTCTTTACCCCTTGCAAATAATTGTAAAGCATATTTACTCAGCGTTTCCCATTCAACTTCTGTAGCTAATTTTTTTTTAATAATCTCCTGGGCTGATATGTCTTCATCATGCCCTTCATCCGCCTTGGTACTTGGGGTAATAATGGGCGATGTGAAATGATCATTTTCCTTCATGCCTTGGGGCATTTGTACACCGCATAATATTCTTTTGCCTGCCGAATAGGTACGCCAGGCATGGCCGGTTAAATTACCCCTTACCACCATTTCAATTTTAAAGGGTTCGCATTTATTTCCAATACTTACATTTGGTGCAGGTACAGATATTAACCAGTTGGTACAAATATCTTTGGTAGCATTAAGCATGTAAGCAGCTATCTGGTTTAAAACCTGTCCTTTAAAAGGTATAGGGCGGGGGAGTATAACATCAAATGCAGAAATCCGGTTACTGGCAAACATTACCATATATTTGTTGCAAATTGAATAAACATCTCTTACTTTACCTTTGTAAAAACCGGTTTGGTGCTTAAATTTATAAGATTTCATTTTGCTAAATTACCATCGGCACCATTAAAACAAATAATATACCTTGAACAAGTTGTTAACAGGTACGGAAAATAAAATTTTTCAGGTAGAAATAACGTGCTTAATTTGCTTTATAATTTAAAAACCAAAAAACGCGATATGAGAAAAGTTACAAGCTATTTGGTTACATTTTTATTGGC
>JANNYY010000086.1:0-4936 GCA_031410355.1 Chitinophagaceae bacterium
CCCGTAAACTTTTTACCGTTGGATGATTTTGTGCGATCATGGAAACACCCGCTTCACATTGCTGCCTTCTTTCATTATATGCCGATGCAGCCAGGTTGTGTTTTACGTTTGTGTTGAACAGCAAAATTTTATATCCATCAATTTTAATGGGTACATACTCGTAATGCAGGGAGCGGCAATCTAATTTTATGGCATTGTCTTTTTTACCAAACATGCTGGCAAACTGGTCCATAATACCGCAGTTAACCCCTGCAAAAACATGCTCGGCTTTTTGTGCAAGCGGCACCATCTGCATCCTGCTTAAACCAAGTTCAAAAATTTCATTCAATGCGTAAACTACAGCACACTCAACTGCAGCAGAAGAAGAGAGGCCGGCACCAATGGGAATATCGCCATCAATAACCAGGTTAAACCCATCTATTGTAAGTCCTTTTTTTTGCAACTGATCCACAACACCCAGAATATAATTGGGCCATTGTATTGCTGCAGGTTTTATATGCTCAGTATCAGTTGCAAAGCTTTCATTAAAATCACCTGCAAAAAGATGTATTTGATTATCTGCTCTTTTACTGATGGCAACATAAATATTTTTATCAATGGCGGCAGGCAAAACAAAACCTTCATTATAATCTGTATGTTCGCCCAAAATATTTATCCTTCCAGGTGAGCGGAAGATGTTTGGCTGCGCTGCAAATTTTTCAATAAAGAGGGAGGTTATTTTTTTTATCATGTTGTGTTTAGTATCAGGTATTAAGTATCAAGTATCAGGTATCAGGTATCTGAATCTCTTTACTTTACATATTTTTTATTCATCTCATCATAAATTAAAAGTAATTCATTCGCTTTACCTGTTTTATCAAAAAATTTTTCCCAGGTGCTTAATGGCTCCCAAATGCAGGTTCCTTTTCCTCTTTTATCTGCAACGTTAAATGATAATTCGTTTACTTCTCTTTTTAGATGAGAATATTCAACTACAATTACATCTTTATTGTACCGGCGTGAAAGATCATCCAGGTTATAATCCAAATCGGCCAGTGTGTTATGCCATTTGGGGTAATAAGATAAACCGATAACATCGAAAGGAACGCCGCGGCTGATCATGTTGTCTATAAAAAATTTGCTTTCATCATTTTGTCCGCCCAGGGCAATGTGCAGCATAATACTTGTTGATGGCGAAACAGATTTTACTGCTTGTATGCCTGCAAAAAATAATTGAGCAAGATTATCAAAATTATTTACACTGCCTGCAGGCCATATCATACCATGGTTAATTTCGTTACCAATCTGAACCATATCGGGTGCAGTGCCCTGATCCTTTAATGCCTGGATGACCATTTTTGTATAGTCATACACGGCTTTCTTTAATTCTGTAATTGATTTACCACGCCAGGCTTTGGGCATATATTGCTTTTGAGGATCGGCCCAATAATCGCTGTAATGAAAATCAAGTAACAATTTCAGGCCGGCAGCTTTTACCCTTTTCGCCATTTGTAAAGTGTGATGCAGATCGCAAAAACCGAGTTTGGGAGAATAGCCACTGTCTCTTGCCGGGTCATTAAAAATGCGGAGCCGTACATAATTCAAACCATGATCTTTTAAAATCCGGATGGCATCTTTTTCTTTTCCATCCAAATCATAAAATTTCATGCCTTTGTTTTCCAGTTCGGGCAAAAAAGAAATATCGGCGCCGAGCATTTTATCAATGGCAGTTGCTTTAAATGGCTGCACCGGAAAACTATTGTTTGATAATTTAACATCAGTTACAGATCCTGTATGTATGGTCATTATATCTGTAGAACCAGTCCATAAACTATCAGCCTTTGCCTCAAAATGAATCATAGATTCGGTAACTCCCCCTTGTAAGATAACCTGGCATTTACCATTAAACAAATGACGTTTTGCAATTGTATCAAAATATTTATCCTGCTCATGACTACTGGGGTCGCCATTACCAACACCGATTATTTTAGCGTCACCATGCACAGAAAATTTAATCAGATTATTTGCATCCGGCACTTCACGGCCCTGCCTGTCCATAACGCTTATATTAATTACGGTTGCATCTCTACCATCTGCAAGCATGGTTGTTTTATAAGGACTGATAACAATTTCAACAGGCTTGCCCGTTGTTTCAATTTTAGTTTGAAGTTTTTTACCTTTCTTAAATGCAATGGCTTCTAATATTCCGGGCTCATAATTTACCATCCAGTTTAAATGGCCATTGCGTGGCATATCTTTTTTACCCAGGCTTTTTCCATTTAAAAATAATTCTACATTATCTGCATTGCTGTTTACCCAAACATCAATGGGTTGCCCTTCTTTGCCCGGCCAGTTCCAGTGCGGCGAAATATGTAACACATCTTTATCTGTCCACCAGGATCGATAATAGTAATAAATATTTTTTGGGAAGCCACAGGCATCCATGATACCAAAATGCGAACTGATATTGGGCCATTGAAACGGTGTTGGCTCACCACGATAATCGAGGCCGGTCCACACAAACCCGCCAAGCCAATAATCATTTGGTTCTGCAAGTTTCCACCAGGTTTCTGCCGTGCTTGCCCACCAGGGCGCTGTAATATCCTGGTCGGGCACATAGCCAATAATTGAATCTTTTACATATTGCCCACGGGTGGTAACTGTGCTGCCCATCTCTGTGCCAATGATTGGTTGGGTGGGATGATCTTTATGATAATCTGCAACTGCAAACTGGCGGTAATTAAAACTGCGAACCGGTATTACCTCATTAATGCCTTTGAATACATTGGCCACATCTGCTGCATAAGTACTTACACGAGTTGGATCAAGTTCTTGCTGTTTAGCAAGCAGCGATTGGGCAATAAGTTTTCCTGTACTTGTAGTATGTACCCAGCCTTCTTCATTGCCTATTGACCAGATAAAAACAGATGCCCTGCTTCTGTCACGTTTTATCAGCCATTCAAAATCATGCATGTATTGCGGGCTGCTGTTGAGCAAGCGGTTCTCATCCATCACCAGCATACCCAGGCTGTCACAGGCATCCAGTAATTCTTTTGTGGGTGGATTGTGGCTGGTACGGTAAGCATTGGAACCCATTTGTTTTAATAAAAAGATGCGATAGTACTGCAGGTAATCTGGTAAAGCACTACCAACACCGGCATGATCCTGGTGATTATTGGTGCCTTTTATTTTTATGTATTTACCATTCAGGAATAAACCTTTGGGTGTAATATTTACGCTTCGTATTCCAAAACGAATCTTATCAGTATCAATTATTTTTCCTCCTGATTTTACAACCGGAATAATACGGTATAAATACGGATCTTCCAAAGACCAAAGCCTTGGATTGGTAATTTTTACTGATTGCTTTACTGATTTTTTTTCATTTACGTTTAGAGATATTGATTGAGAGATTGTTTCTCCAATTTTATGCCCATCCCTGTCCGCTATGATAGCAGAGACTGCAATTGTTGAGGCAGCATAAGATTCATTTTGTACAGATGTTTCAATAAAAACTGTTGCCGTATTTTTTTGTACATCGGTATAAATAAATACCGGGTTTTCATCAAGATGAACGGAATTATATTGATTAAGCCATACATGGCGATAGATACCTGCACCTTCGTAAAACCAGCCCTCATATTGTGTTGCATCTACCCTTACAACGAGTGTATTTTCTCCGCCATAATTAAGATAATTGCTGATATCGTATGATGTACCCACATAACCGCTTTTATTGTTGCCGAGATAAAAACCATTTATCCAAAATGATGCGTCCCTGTAAACTCCGTCAAACTGAATTTGAAAACGCTGGCCTGAATCTGAACGGGTTACAGTGAATTTTTTCCGGTACCAGCCAATGCTTGTTTCGGGATAATCGCCACCCACGGGCTTATAACCATGAGATTGAACATCAAAGCTGTGTGAATTTACAAACGGCAGTTCTACCGCCCAATCGTGCGGTAGTGAAAGTTTACGCCAGTTGCTGTCATTAAATTTTGGATCAATGGCTGTTTTTTGTGCGGCGCCTGTTTTGGCAAAAATGGTAGTGATGCTGTAATTAAAATCTTTTGCAGGATCATTTGCATTGCCAAAAGCAAATTTCCACCCATCATCAAAACTTATTTTTTTACGTTGCTGGGCAAAGCTGGCAGAGGTACTAAAAATCTGCATCAGCACTAAATAAAAAATAATTTTTATACACTTCATATTTCAGCAATTAACCGATTAGCAATTTAATTAAAAGCATTTAATGCAATGGTTGGTTTGCCTGCATTATCAAATGCGCCGAGTGAATAGCCCTGCCAATTACTATAAGCCTGGGGCTCCCAGTATAAAACGCCCAGCCCTTTGTTGTTAGGTAGTGATCTTACTTTAGCGATAAGGTCTGTTAAAAAAGAATTGCACGATGTTGCCTGGTCCCAGCTCATACCCGCTTCGCAAACCATTATTTCCGATCCGTATCTTGTGATCATATCATTCATATTGGTTAAACATTGGCTGTTAAGGGCACCCCAGTTTGCAGTTGACGGATATAATGACATGCCTATTACATCCCACACAGCGCCATTGGCTTTCAGTCCATCCAGGTTCCACCGGAATAAAGCATTGTCATATCCGTTTGAAATATGTACCATCACTTTTGAAGTTGGGCTTGCAGCTTTAACCGCATTATATCCTGCAATAAAAAACTTTGCATAATTGGCCATGTTAACCGATGCTTTTCCTTCGGGCCATAACATGCCATCATTGGTTTCGTTGCCCACCTGCACCCAATCTGGCGTAATGCCACTTGCTTTTAAAGCATTCATGACAGCAACCGTATGATTATAAATGGATGTTTGTAAGGCAGCAACATCCTGTGAAGCCCAGGCTACGGGTTTTGTTTGCTGTCCCGGATCAGCCCAACTGTCGCTGTAATGAAAATCAATTAATATTTTCATACCCAGGTTTTTTG
>JANNYY010000087.1:0-3058 GCA_031410355.1 Chitinophagaceae bacterium
ATATAATTTTGAATACTGTTTAATGAATTGAAAATAAAATGCGGGTTCATCTGGCTTTGTAATGCAGTTAGTTTTAATTCACTCATTTGCAAGGCAGCTTTATTTTCTTTTTCTTTAAAGCGATCCCTGCGTTTTGTAAACCAATAGATGAGCAGTATGGCTAAAATAGCCATCAACATCCTGAACCACCAGGTTTGCCAGAATGGCGCTGAAATTTTAAATGAAAATGAGGCCGGTGTTTCATTCCATTCACCCTGCTGGTTAGCGCTTTTTATTTTAAACGTGTAGTTCCCCGGCGGCAGGTTAATGTAACTGCATTGTCTTTTCTTTTCGCAATATTTCCAGGTGTTGTCAACGTCTTCCAGCATATAGGCATAACTATTTTGCCGGCCGGCTTTAAAGTTGATACCGGTATAAAAAAAGCTGATGTTATTGTCCTGGTAAGAGAAAGTTTTTGCTTCATCAAATGCAATAGCCTGACCGTTTACTTCCACTCCGGTGATCATATTTTGAACAGCAATATTTTTCTTTGCTAAAAGTTTTTCGGGTTCAAAAAGACAATAAGATTTTGAAAAACCCAAAAATAAAGTTGTCTTCTTATCGTCCGTAAAATTTATGGAAATGATATTGTCATCGGGCAATCCATCTGCTTTGGTATAGGAATAAAATTTTTTTGATTGACTGTTATAATACAGCAACCCGCCTTCTGTTGCCATCCACGGATTACCGTTTTTATCGGTTACAATTTGGTTGATAAAAGTAGAAACAATGCCTGTTTGTTTTGTAAACAGGTCAATATTGCCGGTGGTTATATGATAAATTGCAAAAGCCCCGTTCAGGTACATATACAAAATATCTTTTCCATCACTCGCAAGACCAAGTACAGGGCGTATGGGCGCTCCATTTTTCTTTAAGAGCACTACTGAAAAGGTACTGGTAACAGGGTTAAAACTAACCAGCGAATCCTGGCGTGCAAACCATATATTGCCAGTACCGTCTTCTGTTTTGAAATAAGCCTTTTCCAAGGGAAAGCTTCCCCCCATTCTTTTGTTTCTATAATTGGTAAATGATTTTGTTACACCTGAGTACTTCGTAATTCCATTGGGAAGCGACATCCAGATATTTCCTTTGCTGTCTGTAAATGGGAAACTGGCCTTATCATTAAAAAGGGAATCTTTATTTTGTGCAGTTATATAACTCAGTTGCAATGTAGAAGTATTAACCCCAACAGGCCCGTAAACAGAAAAAAGCCATACATCGTTCCCTGCACCTAACAGTTCATTACTTATAACTTTTGACCGAAATTTTACTTCCGTGTTTTTATTAAAAACCTGTTGAATTTTATTTGTGGAGGTATCCAGTGAAAATAGTCCTGTACCCAGGCATGAAAGCCAGAATTTGTTATTATGATAAATGCCAAAGTTGTAAGAGATCAATGCAGGATTTGTATTGATCGCATTGATCAATGCCGTAGTGTTTTTAAATATATCAGGTTGCTGTGGTATTTGTATCAGTCCCCTGGAAGAAGTGCCCCAGATATTTTGCTTATCAACCAAAAGTTTTACTACAATACCATCGGGCCAGGAAGTAAACCATAAGGGATGGCTGGCAGCAGGTTTTATTTGGTGTGTATTTATATTATACAACCACGGTTCTCCAAAAAATGAATTGATCAGCATTATAGTATCATTTAAACCATAGGCATTAAACAAAAAATTATTATAGGTAAGTTTGGTCGAGATACTGTCAATAAATCCCCGCTGGCGTGCATTATCATAACAGGCTATTATACTTCTGTTATCTGCAGGGTCCTTAACTGAAAAACAGCAGATAATTTTATTGCCGTCAAAACTTGCACCACGAAAAAAATAATTGTCTTCGGCAAACCTGCTTAATGGAAAGCCAGGTATCCTGCTCTCTATTGGCAGCAGTTTATTTTTTTTAAAATCGGGATAAAAAAAACCATTGGGATTTTTAGAAAAAAAGAAAACATGATCAAATGCATCTTTAAATAAATGTAAAGCAAATATCCTGTTAGGATTATTTGATTTATTTGATTCGATTTTTCTTTTTAGCCTGCCCTCATCAGATAAAACGTATAATCCATCTAATGTACCAACCCACAATTCTTTTTCCTTTTCATCGTATAGAATATCATAAGCGATAAAGGCATTTTGTGCATGCTCATTGTTTCCAGGCCGGCTGATGATTTTCCCTTGCAGTGTTTTAGTATTTAAAAAACATAACCCACTACCGGTAGAAACTGCAAGGGTGGTTTTATTGATACAACAGATCTTATTGATTGAATTGGATGGCAGGTTATTTTTGGGATTGCTTAAAACATTTATGAATTCAGTACCGTCGTATTGGTTAAGGCCTTCGTGTGTACCAATCCATAAAAAACCATCCTTATCTTTTTCAAGACAGGAAATATTGTTATTGCTGAGACCGTTTTGAGTAGTATATAGGGCTATATTATTAAATGACTGCGCCTCACCGAATTGGCAAAAAAAAATTAAGGCCAGGCTGAAATATACTTTCATTCTTAAATATAATCCATTTTATACATTTATGAATTAATTTGTAATAACAGGATTTTTGTTGAAAAGAATTGAGATAAATAAAGAAACGCCTATAAAAACGGGCATAAAAAATATTAGTCATTATACATTTTTGTAGATATCATCTCAAAAAAAATCCCCTGATAAAAGGGGATCTTTGTTATATGTTTTTAAAACTTTAATCACGATGTCTTCTTGCCCTGGCTCTTGCAACCCTTCCGGTTTTTTTATCTACAGTGCGGCCAATTACATAACCTGTACCTGCACCAATTACACTACCAACAATGGCACCGCCTACCCGGTTATTTTTATTTGCAATAGCACCTATAACAGCTCCGGATCCTGCACCAACCGCGGTACCTTTTGCGGCGTGGCTCCAGCCCTTATCCTCCTGTGGATATGAAGCATTGGTTGTTGTATTTGTTCCGGATGAATTTGTTGTATTTGAATTATTATTATTACCTGTAGCAGTTGCCGCAGGTTTATGTGTTGCGGGT
>JANNYY010000088.1:0-7943 GCA_031410355.1 Chitinophagaceae bacterium
CTCTATAAGAAAAACATCGGTGGGCGTGTCTAATAATAAACTGCTGACTGAAGTTGAAATAAAATGATTAGCCACCACAATAAAATTGCAAATAACATGTACTGGATAGACCAGGCAAATTCAGCATAAGGAAGTAATACGGAAAAGATCCGGTTTCATCCACAATCCTTAAATTATGGATGGTGGAATAATAAACGAAGAAAAAAATGAGATAAAACAAAATATTAACTCAACGCAAAATGAAGATCAGGCAGAAATAGAGATTGATCAACAAATCAATACCCTGGCTTCAGTTATTATTGAAATTTTACTCAAAGACATAAGTTAAGTTACAAGTTATGGCACAGAACCAAATTCAGAACAAAAAAGAAATGGAAATTCAGGGATTACTGTCCAAACATTTCTCAAAAAACAAGGGCAAAACAGTCAGGAGGACCGGCAACGTTTCCATCAGTTACAATCGTGTTTCTTCAAAAGATCAAATGGAGAATGGCAACAGCCTCTCCTGGCAAAATGAACAAATGGACCTCTTTGCTATTAAGAATAACTATCCGCTAAAGGGACGTTACGGTGGCACCTTTGAGTCTGCCAAAACAGATGAAAGAAAAGAGTTTCAGCGCATGCTTGCCGAAATTAAAAAAGATCAATCCATTGCCAATGTGTTGGTATATAGTTATGACCGGTTCTCCCGCTCAGGGGCAAATGGTATTTTCTTACTAGAGAATCTGCGCAAACTGGGCGTGCGAATTATTGCCATAACCCAGGAGGTAGATTCCTTCACCCCTACCGGCATGTTTCAGGAAAACCTGTACATGCTGATCAGTAAGCTTGATAATGATATGCGAAAGGACAAAAGCATGGCTGGCACCAAGTCTATTCTAAAAAAGGGTTTCTGGCCGTACGCTACACCCATGGGATATGAAAATAAGAACAAATTTGCCACTGCTGACAAACATGAATATGTAATTACCTCAAATGGGTTGTTAATACGTCAGGCTTTTAAATGGAAAGCTGATGGGAAATATAGTAATCAGGAGATACTCGTAAAACTGCAGGCCAAAGGTTTAAAACTGTCTCTCCATAACTTCCGCTGGATCTTTTCTAATGTATTTTATTGCGGATATATTAAAAGTTCATTGCTGCCGGGTGAACTCATCAAAGGAAGGCATCCCGCGTTAATTGATGAAGATACCTTTATAAAAGCCAATAATATTAGCTTGGAAAATCCAAGGTCTGGTCTACCTAAGATGTACAGAACCGATGCACTGCCACTAAAAGTATTTGCAAAGGATGAAACCAGCCTTAGTCCGTTCACAGGATATCTGCACAGATCCAAAAACTTGTATTATTATAAAGCCAGGGACAAGGGTGTAGGAATTAATATTTCAGCAAAAACCCTAAACCAAAGATTTGCAACCCTATTAAAAGAGTTTGAGTATAAAGAGATATATAAACCAAAATTAAAAGCTGCTCTTATGAAAGGATTGGAGGAGAGGCTACAGGATAAAATCACCAACAAACAGCAGAATAAAAAAAGAATATCTGAACTGCAAACGCAAACTGATAAACTAGAAGAACGGTTTGTTTTAAATGAAATTTCAAAAGAACAATTTGAAAAATTTAGCCAAAAATTTGAATTGGAAAAGAGAGTTTTGGTTGAGGAAAATGATAATTGTCAGATGATCAGTTCGAACCTTGAAAAGGCAGTAGAAAAAGGTCTTGATATTGTTCAAAACATCAGTGAGGTATGGAGTTCCAGCGATTATTCTATGAAACAGGTATTGCAATACCTCGTGTTTCCAGAGGGAATTTTATATAATAAGAAAAATGATACAGTTCGAACCTTAAAAATAAACACGTTATTTAATGCAATTCGTTATCTGTCAATAAATTCAGATGAAAACAAAAAAGACAACCTTTTGCAAGATTGTCTTTTTGGAAGTAATGTCGGGATGACAAGATTCGAACTTGCGACCCCACGCCCCCCAGACGTGTGCGCTACCGGGCTGCGCTACATCCCGAAATTTTCAAACACTTAAGCCAAAACATCTGGACTTAAACGGAGGTTGGCAAAAGTAATAGAAATTTTCAACTTTAAAAACAGCAACTTATCTTACCTTAGCACAACTTTTTAAATAATGAAGATTTTAATTAAGCAGGCTACAATAATTTCCCTCTCCTCTCCTTTTAACGGACAAATCAAAGATATTTTAATTAAAGATGGAATAATCACTAAGATCAGTGACGCAATTAGCGAAAAAGCTGATGAAACAATAACGCAAAATGGCTTATGTGTAAGCATTGGCTGGATGGATATGTTTGCTGATTTTAGCGATCCCGGATTTGAACAAAAGGAAAATATTGAATCAGGTGCAAAAGCTGCAGCCGCAGGAGGTTTTACAGATGTAATGCTGCTGCCAAACAGCAACCCGGTTGTGGATAATAAAGCGCAGGTTGAATATATTGTACAAAAAGCAAAACAGCTTGCAGTAAATATTTATCCTTTGGGGGCAGTATCAAAAAAAGTGGAGGGAAAAGAACTTTCAGAAATGTATGATATGCGCCAATCAGGTGCGCTAGCTTTCAGTGATGGTATTAAACCCGTTCAGAACTCCGGGTTGTTATTAAAAGCACTGGAATATGTAAAAAGTTTTGCCGGTACCATTGTACAAATGCCTGATGATACCAGTATTGGTACAAACGGCATGATGAATGAAGGGATCATTTCCACTCAAATGGGTTTACCCGGCAAGCCGGCCATGGCCGAGGAATTGATGGTTGCCAGGGATATTAAACTCGCCAGGTATGCAGATAGTAAACTGCACTTTACAGGTGTATCATCGCCCAAAAGCCTGGAATATATTAAAAGAGCCAAAGAAGGCGGCATAGCCGTAAGCTGTTCTATAACGCCTTACCAGGTTTATTTTTGTGATGAAGACCTGCAGGATTATGATACTAACCTGAAACTAAATCCACCTGTAAGAAACAGGGGGGATATGGTGGCGATACGACAAGCTTTACTTGACGGAACCATTGACTGTATTGCCTCTCATCACCTGCCACAAAACCCCGATAATAAAATTTGTGAGTTTGAATATGCAAAGCCGGGCATGATCAGTTTGGAAACCATGTTTGCTGTAATAACAAATTGTGGCCTGGCTGCCGCGGATTTTGTACAGATGCAGACCATTAATGTGCGGAAGATTTTTGGTTTGCCGGTAGCTGAAATCAAAGAAGGTGAAATGGCTTCACTTACTTTATTTTTACCCGGTGCAGAATTTATTTTTGAAGAATCCATGATACAATCAAAATCAAAGAACTCCCCGTTTATTGGCAAAAAATTAAAAGGAAAAGTTGTTGGAATAATTAATAAAGGCAAGGCTGAATTTAACAGACTATGAAAAATATAACGCCCAGAACCAAAGGTTTTATTACTGCAATTATAATGATTGTTTTAGCCTTGATTTTCTTCTATGTACTTAAACAGCCATTTGACAGTAATTACCAATTCATTATTTATGCGGTTTATGCTGCCGGTATCATCTGGTGTTTACTGGATTTTAAAAAGACTGCTCCCGAAAATTCAAAATTTAAAGATTATTTTTCTGCAGGATTTAAGATGTTTGTGATCGTTACTTTAATAATGGTATTTTTTGTACTTATCTTTTTTTATTTAAACCCACAAATAACGGGTGCCAGGTTAGCTGAAAATAATAAGTTGCTGTTAGCCGAAGGTAACCATACGCCTGCTGAAATTGAGAAAAATGCCAATGAAATGAAACGTATCTTTATTCCTATGATGCTTGGTATCACCACCTTCATGTATTTATTTTTGGGCGCATTAATAACAGCAATAACGGCTGCATTTTTAAGTTCAAAAAAGTGAATATTAAATTAAGCTAAGAACAAATAATAAAACATGGATCTTTCAATTGTAATACCGCTTTATAACGAAGATGAATCTTTACCCGAGCTGGCTGCATGGATTGAAAAAGTGATGCAGGAAAATAATTTTTCTTATGAAATTATTTTTATTGATGACGGCAGTGTAGATGATTCCTGGCAGGTGATAGAGCAGTTAGGGGCCGGTAATGCAAACATAAAAGGCATAAAATTTCAACGTAACTATGGCAAAAGTGCCGCATTGAATGAAGGCTTTAAAGCTGCGCAGGGAGATGTTGTAATTACGATGGATGCTGATATGCAGGACAGCCCGGACGAAATTCCAGAGCTGCGTAAAATGATCGTGGATGATGGATTTGACATGGTGAGTGGCTGGAAGAAAAAAAGATATGATAACACGCTCACAAAAAATATTCCTTCAAAATTATTTAATGCCGCCGCCAGGAAAAGTTCGGGCATAAAACTGCACGACTTTAATTGCGGATTAAAATCTTATAAAAGAAAAGTTGTAAAGAGTGTAGAAATATATGGAGAAATGCACCGGTACATTCCCATTTTAGCCAAATGGGCGGGCTTTAGAAAAATAGGCGAAAAAGTAGTTGAACACCGGGCAAGAAAATACGGGATAACCAAATTTGGCTGGGAACGTTTCATTAACGGGTTTCTTGATCTTGGCTCTATCATGTTTGTGGGCAAGTTTGGCAAAAGGCCAATGCACTTTTTTGGTTTGTGGGGCACTTTGTTTTTCCTCACCGGTTTTATGATATTTTTATACCTCACCATTTCCAAATTCTTTTTTGATGTAACAGGCATCACCCAGCGGCCACTCTTCTTCGTTGCTATTTTGGTCATGATCATCGGTTCTCAATTATTACTTGCGGGGTTTATTGGCGAACTGATCGCCAGGAACTCTCCTGAAAGAAATAATTATTTAATAGAAAAGAAAACAGGAATTTAAGTATAGAACACTGATAACACTGATTTAACTGATCTAAAACTGATTTATGTTATTACATGAAGAAATAACAGATATTGTTATAAAAAGCTTCTATACAGTTTATAATAAATTAGGCTACGGTTTTTTGGAAAGGGTTTATGAAAATGCTTTACTTCTGGAACTTCGCCAGAGGGGCTTAATTTGTTCTAAACAAGTTCCAATTGAAGTATATTATGAAAGTGTAACTGTAGGTTCTTATTTTGCTGATATTCTTGTAGAAGATAAAGTAATATTAGAACTTAAAGCGGGAGATGGTGCCTTGATTGAAGAACATGAGTTGCAACTAATCAATTACCTAAAAGCAACTGATAAAGAAGTAGGCCTTTTGCTTTTCTTCGGTAAGAAGCCTCTTTTCAAAAGAAAGATATTTACAAACGATAATAAATAATCAGTTAAAACCCGCTATATCTGTGTCATCAGCGTTCCATAAGATTATCATCATTGGCCCGGCCCATCCCTTACGTGGCGGCGGTATTACCACATTTAATGAACGGCTGGCCCGGCAGTTTCAAAACCAAGGGTATCACATAAGTATTTACTCATTCTCTTTACAATATCCCGGTTTTTTATTTCCCGGTAAATCTCAGTTTACAGATGGGCCTCCTCCAAAAGGCCTGGAAATTCATTCACGTATTAATTCTGTTAATCCTTTTAACTGGCTGCGTGTTGGTAACGAAATAAAAAAACTTAATCCCGATATTGTTGTTGTAAGATACTGGATACCACTGATGGGGCCCTGCCTGGGAACCATTCTCCGGATTATCAAAAAAAATAAACATACACGTATTATCTGCATTGCCGATAATATTATACCCCACGAAAAACGTTTTGGCGACAAACCATTTACCCGGTATTTTATAAAACCTGTTGATGCATTTATTACCATGAGTGAAAAAGTGATGGGTGACCTGCGGCTGTTTACTACAACAAAAAAAGCTCTGCTTGTTCCCCACCCTTTGTATGATAATTTTGGAGAGAAAATTCCCAAAGACGCTGCCAGGAAAGAATTGGGAATAGGAAACAAGGAATTGGTTGTGTTGTTTTTTGGGTTTATAAGAAAATATAAGGGACTTGATATTTTACTTGATGCCATGAAATTAATACGCCAAAGCCCACTGCCCGCTGCCAACTGTAAACTGCTCATCGCAGGCGAATTTTACGAAGACAGAAAAACATACGATGAACAAATTGAAAGGCTTGGCATAAAAGATAACCTCTTACTCCATACCGGTTTTATCGCTGATATTGATGTGAAAAATTATTTCTGTGCTGCCGATGTGGTTATTCAGCCCTACCGCAATGCAACACAAAGTGGTGTTACGCCACTTGCTTACCATTTTGAAGTGCCTATGATAGTTACCAATGTGGGCGGCTTACCGGCCATGGTACCCCATAATAAAGTGGGGCTTGTTGCAGAACCCACTGCAGCATCCCTTGCCGAAAAAATATTGGAGTACTTTGATAAAGGTGAAAATTATTTTCTTCCTCATTTAATAGAAGAAAAGAAAAAATTCAGTTGGGCAAAAATGCTGCAAAGCATACTTGAAGTGGCTAATGGGAAGTAAATTGCCGCTCAAACAAGTTATATAATCTGCAGAAGCATGGTTCCCTTAAGAATTGGTTTTACCAGGTGGTGATATCATGTACGCCACCATATCTGCACCAAAGGGGCTGAAAATGGAGAAGAATAATGCGGCGATTATGTTTTTCTTTTTTTGTACCCAACATTAGTATTTCTATTTAACAGTGTTGCATCGCACTCTTGTACGGCATACCTTTGCGCAGCATTACAGACCCTTTTATTAATCACCATTTACAAAACCGTATGTTAGATAAAATAAAAAATATAGTACAATCATCCATCAATGTAAAGCAGGATGTTTTACAAAATGAGGAATTACTGCAAACAGTACATGAATGCGTTGCAGTAATTGTGCATGCGTTTAAAAACGGCAACAAGGTTTTGTTTTGCGGCAATGGTGGCAGTGCTGCCGATGCTCAACACCTGGCAGCCGAGTTCACCGGAAGGTTTTATACCGACAGGGATGCGCTGCCAGCCGAAGCCCTGCATTGCAATACATCGTACATAACTGCTGTGGCCAACGATTACAGTTTTGATGTAATTTATTCCCGGTTAATAAAAGGCATCGGTAATAAAGGCGATGTATTGATTGGCTTAAGCACTTCGGGCAACAGTGCAAATATTTACAATGCTTTTGAAGTGGCTAAGGAAAAAGGAATGATCACCATTGCTTTTACCGGAATAACAGGCGGCACTTTAAAAGCGCTTTCCGATCATTTAATTAATGTGCCTTAAACAGATACGCCGAGGATACAGGAAAGCCATATTTTGCTGGGACATATTATTTGCCAACTGGTGGAAGCAGAATATTTCAAAACCCCCTAAGACCCCCTCCGCCCCCTGAAGGGGGAACTTAGAGCCCGAAAGTTTAAAATATCATAATAAAAATCGCTAAAATAATTGAATACTCCTCAAAATAGTGAACTCCAAAGCGCCCCACACAGGTGGCTGGGGTATGAGGGAATCACTCTACAAAGCTTAACCTGCTAACTTAAGCATTTGAAAAGCGTAAAAAAGAATTCGTGTAATTCCTGTTTTAAATTCGTGTAATTCGTGTTTCTAATTCGTGTAATAAAAAAAAAATGATCGACCTTAAAAAAATAGACAATACCTGGACACTCTTCCTTGACCGCGACGGCGTGATCAACGACGAAAAGCACCAGGACTATATCCACAACTGGGATGAATTTAAATTTTATGATGGTGTGAAAGAAGCCATCGCCATTTTTGCACAAAAATTCAAGCACATAATTGTTGTAACTAACCAAAGGGGAATTGGAAGGGGATTAACGAAGTTGCATGATGTAGAACTCATTCATAAAAACATGATAGCCGAAATTGAAAATGCAGGAGGAAGAATTGATGCCGTTTATTTTTGCCCTGATAAAGAAGCAGAAAGCCCCAACCGAAAACCCAATCCCGGCATGGGTTTACAGGCAATAAAAGATTTTCAGGGCATTG
>JANNYY010000089.1:0-2894 GCA_031410355.1 Chitinophagaceae bacterium
GTTGATAGCACCAACGGGCACACACCGTCTACTTCAACAAAGTCGTCCTTTTTGCAACTGCCTAAAAACGCTGCCAGTGATAAGGCTGCGAATGCGGTTGTCAATAATAATTTACTTTTTGATTTCATAGGAATGGGTTTATGTTTTTAAGATTTTTTAATCGGGCAAAGGTTCATTACATTCATACAAAAAGCATTACACAACCTTTTATATTTGTTACAACATTCACACATTGTAATAACCGCATTATATTTTCTTTTTATAAATTAAGAGGAAGGTTAACTTATAAAAAATCATTGTGGCAATTATTACTCAATGTGTGAATGTTACAATAAAAAACCTGCGTTATATAACTCTGGCAAAACGAATTGGCACAACTTTGGTACTTCTTTTTAAAATTATAATTATGCCTTTACTTACTATTTTGCTTGTACTTATAGTTGTAGGAGTTATCCTCTGGCTTGTTAACACTTATATACCTATGGACAGGAAGATCAAAAGTATCCTCAATGTGGTGGTGGTGATTATTGTAATAATATGGCTGCTCCAGGCTTTCGGTCTTTTAGATTCAATCAGGGGTGTGCGTGTATAAAAAAACAGTTTGTCCGCATTTATTAAAATAAAAATTCCTGTGTACATCGCGGTACGCACATATAGAATGCTTGGTAAAAATATAAAATGAAACGACTTACAAATAACAACCTTGGTTTTGCCCTGCAAATTTTTGCAGTAATCCTGCTTTTTGGTTACCCTGGCTGCGCCTCAAATAAAGAGCCTAAGCAATTTCACACAGGTAAAACAGCATTAACAACCGAAAAAAAATCAGCCGTAGAAGCAAACAGCAATAATGTAAAGCCGGCGGTTGACTTATTGAACAATTTACACCAATGGGAACAGGATGTAACAAAATTTTCTTTTGTTGCCTGGCCATACAAATAATCCAATAAAAAAAAATCTGCACCTTATCACCTGGTAAAAATGATTTATTTTTTATATCGTGATTGCCCTGTAAAAATTATTAAATTTTGGTTATATATCTAAAGAATATTTTTAATGATGCCGGTAATGTAACCTTGTTTACTGCAAGGTTTTTTAAAGAATTGTTACGGCCACCTTTTGAAATAAAAGAATTACTCCGGCAATGTTATATTATTGGTTATAAATCTCTGCCGCTTGTAGGTATCACCGGTTTTATAATGGGCCTTGTTCTTACGCTGCAATCCCGCCCTACGCTGGCGGAGTTTGGTGCAGAATCCTGGCTTCCGGGTATGGTGGCACTTTCATTGATCAGGGAAATTGCCCCGGTTATAACAGCGTTAATTTGTGCCGGAAAAATATCTTCCGGTATTGGTGCAGAGTTAGGCTCCATGAAGGTAACCGAACAAATAGATGCCATGGAAGTATCTGCTATAAATCCTTATAAATACCTGGTTGTTACCAGGATATTAGCAACAACATTGATGGTTCCTGTTTTAGTAATATTTGCAGATGCTATTGGAGTTTATGGAGGCTTTGTAGGTGTTAATATACATAGTGACCTTAATTTATTCCGGTATTTTCAGCAGGTGCTTGAATCACTGGATTTTTTAGATATTGTACCCGCCACTATTAAAACATTTTTCTTCGGATTTTTTATTGGCTTAATTGGTTGCTACAAAGGATTTACAGCCGCCAACGGAACAGAGAGTGTAGGTAAGGCTGCAAATTCAGCAGTAGTAGCTGCCTCACTTACCATATTTATTATTGATATGCTGGCTGTGCAGATAACAGATCTTCTTTTCTAAAAAAAATTATGATACCCGAAGAAACAAATACAAAAAAAACAGTTGACGCCGCAATAACACGCCCGGTAATAAATATAAAGGGCCTGTATAAATCTTTTGGTAAAAATAATGATGTATTAAAAGGCGTTGACCTTACCGTTAATAAAGGAGAGAACCTGGTAGTACTTGGCAAGTCGGGTTCAGGCAAATCAATAACCATAAAATGCCTGGTAGGGTTGGTAACTGCAGATAAAGGTGAAATAAAAGTATTTGATACGGACATAGCCACATTAAATAACAATCAACTGAACGAAATAAGAGTAAGGATTGGTTTTCTTTTTCAAAATTCAGCTTTATATGATTCAATGACGGTAAGGCAAAATCTTGAGTTTCCGTTAAAGCGCCATTCAAAAAAACTAACCCTTAAAGAAGTGGAAAATGCGGTTGTAGAAGCATTGGAAAGTGTAGGGCTTGCAGAAGCTATTGATAAAATGCCTTCTGAATTATCAGGCGGAATGCGCAAAAGGATTGGGCTTGCACGTACGCTTATATTAAAACCCGAGATTATTTTGTATGATGAACCGACTACCGGTTTGGATACCATCACATCCAGGGAAATAAGCGAACTGATACTGGCCATTCAGAAAAAAAATAAAACCACTTCCATCATCATTACCCATGATATGGCCTGTGCAAAATTAACCGGCGACAGGCTGGTGATTTTAAAGGATGGCGTAATTGATGCGGAAGGTACGTATGAAGAACTGGAGAAAAGTGATGATGAATGGGTGCGTTCTTTTTTCATTTAATCACTCAAAAAAAAATTAAGTTATGAATAAGGAATCAGGGTTTACATGGAAATTGGGCATGTTTGTAATTATTGGATTAGTACTATTTGTTGGCACTGTTTATTTTGTTGGAAAGCAGAAAAATTTATTCGGTTCCACCTTTCAGTTAAAAGCACAGTTTAAAACTGTGAGTGGTTTAAAAGAGGGGAATAATGTGCGTTTTTCGGGCATTAATGTAGGTACCGTAGATGGAATAGAACTGATAACAGACACTTCAGTAATGGTTAACCTGGTAATAAAAAAAGAAGTTCAGCAGTTTATTAAAACAGATGCAGTAGCAAGT
>JANNYY010000090.1:0-6888 GCA_031410355.1 Chitinophagaceae bacterium
TATTACCAACATCAACCGGGGGCTGTTATGTAGTTTGGCAGTATGAGTGGATAGAGAGTAAGGATAATGGCCGTGGGGAATCAAGATCTACCTACATAGATGACAATATACTGGTGCAATATTACAGTAAAGAAAAAAAGCTTGCCTGGCAAAAACCGTTGTTCAAGCACCAGACCACCAAGGATGGTATTTCAGGTGCCTATAGCGGCTACAAGGCGGTTCTATTAAATGATGACCTGCATATTTTTTACCCGGACGATAAGAAAAATGCAACAAAGGGTCCAGAAGATAAAGATGTTGCTACCTATTCCGTAGTGCAATTTGGCGATAAAGACCTTGCAGGTATAGTTTCGGCAACCTTTAGCATGAACGGTACTGTAACCAGGAATTATGTGGCCTGGCCCGAGGAAAAAGTTGGCTATGCCTTTATGCCAAGGTCGATGAAGTACCTTGGTAACAACGAATTTATTGGTGCTGCCAGAAGGGTTAAACAGGGAGCACTTTTCCTTAAAGCCGAGCAATATGTTTTCTTCCGGCTGAAGTTTTAATATAACAGATGCACCGCCTAAAAAAAGTTCCGCATGTTTTATCGTGCGGAACTTTTAAATTAAGTTTATCTATTGATTTTTTAACTCTTTCTCTTAATAGAACAACCCACGCTGCGGCTTTCTTTTACAGAAACTTCTTTACCGGCAATCATTTCATTAATAGCTTCCTGCAGGTGAACCCGCTTAATGGTTGTAACGTCTGATGGGCTATCGTCAATGGCACCATGATAAACTAATTTCAGGTTCTTATCAAATAAAAAGCACTCTGGTGTGCGGTTGGCGCCAAAGGCATCGGCTACTTCATTGTTTTTGTCAACTACATAATTCCATTTGTAATTTTGTTCTTTGGCATAATTCTGCATGGCCGAAAAACTGTCATCATTTCCCCGCTGTGCTTCATTGCTGTTTAAAATGATTACGCCAATTTTGTTTTTAACAGCGTAGCTGCTGATGGCAATGGTGCGTTCCTGGTTTTTTACTACATAGGGGCAGGTATTGCAACTGAACATTACCAGCAAACCTTTTTCTTTCTTTGCATCCTGCATAGCAATATTTTTACCCGAGATGTCCTGCATTTTAACATCGGCTTTGGGCATGCTGCTGCCAATTTGAAGGGGATCGCCTGTTGTAAAGGCAAGTGTTGCTGCAGATGCAATGGCTATAATCCCCAATACTATTTTTTTCATGATCGTAATTTTTCTTAAAGTTATGTAAACGGGCACAGTTATTAAAACCACTCATGTAGTTTTTTGTGCAGCCTGCTGCAATTTTTCTTTGGCATCGCGTTTTTCGGCTATGGATCTTAAGGTTTTAATACTTACGTTCAGCTCAAACCCAATAAGTAATACAAGCGAATTGATAAATATGAGCACCATTAAAACAATAATGGTTCCGATAGAACCATATAGCGCATTATACCTGCCAAAAGCGTTAACAAATGTTGAAAAACCTATTGATGCAATGATACATAAAACTGTGGCCAGTATGGTACCAGGAGAATTTAATTTCCAGCGTTTTTCAACGGCAGGAGCATATTTGTAAATAAAAGCAATGGAGTAAAATATGAGGGTCACAATAAAAACCCAGCGAATGTAAAAGATAAATTTAATCCAGAATTTGCTTTCCATTCCGAAAAATTTTAAAACTGCACCCTGGGTTATAAGCAGTATCAGGCAACCCAGAACCAATCCAAAAATAAGAACAGTTAAACGTATAGCGATCCACCGCGTATGTAAACCTTTTCTTTTTTCAAAACCGTGGTGTTTTTTATTGAAAGAACGCATTAAACCCATCATGGCATTACTGGCAAAGTACAGCGCCGTTAATAATCCAAACGACAATAATCCAAATACCGGTGTACGAAAAAAAGTATGGTCTATAAAAGAAATAATGGTTTTATCAAACCCCTGGGCGGGTACTATATCCTTAATGATCAGCGTAAGTTGTTTCAGGATGTCTTTCTTTTTAATGAACGGCAAATTGGGTATCAGAGTAAATAAAAATAAAAAAGACGGCGGTATGGCCATAATAAAATTGTAGGCAATGGCCGAAGCTCTTTCTGTAAAGCCAACCGTTTTAACCTGTTTATAAAAAAAACGCACTACGTCATACAGGGGCACACCTTCAAAGCCGGGTAAATGCCAGTGTTTACTTTTTTTTAAAATAAAATTAACCGGCGTTTTGGTTATTATTAATCGTTCAAATTTGGTCATTTAATATATCTGTTGTTGCAAGATACTCAAATTGAATCTGAAGGAATTTTGTATTTGTAAGACTATTTATTTGCTTTTTTTGCAATCAAACTATCTAATGCCAGCTGGTAGGCTTTTGCAAAAACCAAATGCTCTTCATAAGTTGAAGCAAAATTTGAATACCCGTTAAAATCCGGTTTGGCTACAAAATAAATATAATTGGTTTGCGGTGCATTTAAAACCGCATCAATGGTTTTAGCAGAGGGGGTACAAATGGGGCCCGGCGGTAATCCTGTATGCTGATAGGTATTGAAAGGAGACTGGTAAGCCAGGTGCCCAAGCAGTATCCTGGTTAATGCAAAATTCTTTAATGCAAATTTTACTGTCGGGTCGGCCTGCAGTTTCATACCCAATGCCATACGGTTCATATACACACTGGCAATCTTTCCTTTATCTTCTTCCTTATTGGTTTCTTCTTCCACAATACTGGCCATGCTGTAAACCTGTACAGGCGTAAGATTAAGCGCTTTTGCCTTTGCCACTCTTTCTGCATTCCAGAATTTTTCTTTTTCGGTATGCAGTTTATCAATGATCTTTTCTGCAGGCGTGTTCCAATAAATACTGTAGCTGTTTGGAATAACAATTGACAGGATGGTATTATTGTCAACATCATATTTACGTAAGGTTTCCGGGTTGGTTAAAACCTGCATCACACTTGCTGAATCACATTCAAAATTGGCTGCAATTTTTTGTGCCATATCTTCCTTTAATCTTAATTTATTGATGACGAGGTTTACGGGTGATTGATTACCCGAACGTAACATGCGCAATAAACGGAAAATACTGGTACCCTTGTTAACCTGGTAACGGCCTGCTTTAACCCTTTGGGGATATTTTAATTGTTTTGATACAAGATCGAAGAAAAATGTATTACTGATTATTTTTTGATCCATCAACGACTGACGTACATCACTGTAAACCGAACCTGTTTTAATATAAAAATATTTACTTTCCGGTGCCGAGACCGTTGGGCCAAAAACCTGCCAGGCCGCATAAGCTCCTGTTATAATTAAGATAAGCAGTATCCAAAAGATCAGTTTCTTTTTCATGGGTAACAAAGTAAATCAAAAAACCCCGTCGGTAAATGACGGGGTTTAAAATTATTTGATAAAATATTATTTTTTGTTTGTATCAACACCGGCGGGTGTAGCAGTATTTGCAGGTGTTGTTGTTGCCGGCATTTTTGAATTTACGTTTTCAAGTAATTCTTTATTGGGGGCAGAACCTGTACCTTCTTTTGGAATAAAAGCCGGAGAAACCACGCAAAGAATACCCACAATTGCTGCAAATAACCAGGTACCTTTTTCAAGCACATCGGTTGTTTGCTTAACACCCATGATCTGGTTGCCAAAGCCTCCAAAACTGCTGGATAAACCACCACCTTTGGGATTCTGTATCAATACGATCAAGCCAAGGATAACGGAGGCGATAATCACTAAAATTCCAAATAAAATTAACATGTTATATTCCTTTTAAGTTTTCTATTTTGGCTGCAAAGTAAGGGCTTTTGGCAGGATTGAGCAAACTTAATTTTTGATACACTTCACTGGCCTTACCCATCTTGCCCTGCTTTGCAAATACTTCGGCCATTGATTCAGTTAAAACCTCTGTTTCGGTATTGCTGTTTTGGGCCAGTATATTAATACTGGTATCAGTTGCTACGGATAGTTCCATTTCATTATCAACATGCACTTTCTTCATGGTTTTAAGCCATTCGGTAAAACTTTTTAGCTGTTTGCCCAGTTTATCTGCTGTTTGTACATCATCAGTTAATTTAATACCCTGCGATGCAAAATAATCTACTACATGCATGGGCTCAAAAAGCAATGCCTCATTAAGATTGGTTTTTTCTGCAGGCATTTTCAGTTCTATCCGCATAGGCTCAATCTCTGTTTCCATGTCTGCTTCTTCGGCCTCATCTGTGTTATCAGGCAATTCATCTGCAACAACCATATCCGGTTTTTCATCTGGAGGAACTATATCCTGCAATTCATCAGGAACAATTATATCCGTCAATTTATCAGCACCAACTATGTCCTGTTCTTCATCATTAAAAACTATATCCGGCAATTCAATAATTTCAATAGCAGGCTCAAGTGTTTTGTTTTCTGCTAAAGAAATATTTTTTTCTGTGGCGGCAAAAGAACCTGTTTGCTGCAGTTGAAAATGTAACCAATGTGGATTATTGAACAGGATATTTGTTTTTACAGCCTGTTTACCAAATGTATCGGTACCTGATGCAGTTTGTTGTAACAGGTAAAACTGTGCCGGTGAAAAATAGGGATGCTCATTTGTAAGTTCCTGCAGAAAATCATGGTTGTCCTTATCAGAAAAATTCCTGCTGAAAAGCGATTCAAAAATTGCCTGGTTATTTTGCATGGTACAAATCTATAGCAGCATTACCAATTAGAAAAAATCTTATTAAAAATGGCATCTGTAAGGTTTTTAGATATCTCTTCACCTTTTTGTTGCTCAACCTGGTTCAGGCTTAAGTTGGCATCAAAATCAACACTGTAGGTTACATCGGCTTCAAAATTCTTTGCCTCATCCAGCGTATTTTTAAATATAAGGTGAAAAGTTGCCGTTAACCGGTTAAGGCTGGTGTTATTGGCGCTGATGCCGGTTGTGCTGGTAAAATATGCAGACACATAACCGCTGATATCATAATGTGCCTCATCGCTATTGGTTTGCTGCAGCCTGGTGGTACTTATTATTTTCTGTTTCAGTTTTTCTGTTAGCTGCGGGCTAAGCTGCGGGTTTTTATAATCGGCTTTGTTCTCAAAATAGTTTACCCGAAAAGTTTTTACTTCGGTGGGCAGGCTCACATCTTTAAAACCGTATTTGCAGGTTGCGAAGCTGAAAGTAGCAAGTAGCAGGAAGCAAGAAGCAAGAAGCCTGATGCTGCCGATTTTAGATTTTAGATTGTAGATTTTAGATTGCTGTCTGCTTACTGCTCGTTGCTCATAGCTAACAGCTAATTGCTCACAGCTCATAGCTTTCCTCTCATTCTTCAATATCATACTCTTTTAATTTTCTGTACAATGTTCTTTCACTTATGCCCAAATCCAACGACGCATCTTTACGTTTGCCTTTATGTTTCTTTAATGCTTTTATAATGAGTTCTTTTTCCTTGTCAACAATGCTTAATGATTCTTCCACTTCTTCATGTTGGTCAATGCTATCTGGATGGTGAGGTAAAAACACAGGCTTTTGCGAAGCATTGTGTGAAGTATTATTATTCAGCTCCGTAAAAGACTGGTCATTATAGACCGGTGCATGCTGGGCAATGTTTGGGTTCTGTAAAAGATCGAAAAACATTTTCTTCAGTTCGTTCACATCTTTTTTCATGTCGAAGAAAAGCTTGTACAGTATCTCCCTTTCGTTTGCAAATTCACTCTGGCTTACCGAACCTGCGCCACCAGCTAAAACCGGCAACCGTGAATAATTATATTCGGGTAAAAAACTTTTCATGGTATTTGCGTTGATCATATTCTCCTGGCTCAGTACTGATATCTGTTCTGCAATATTCTTCAATTCACGCACATTACCCGGCCAGGGGTAGTTAATTAACACATCTTTTGCCCCATCATCCAATTGCACCGGCGTGCCTTTATAGCGGTCAGAAAAATCGGTAACAAATTTTCGGAACAGTAAATAGATATCTTCTTTCCTGTCTCTTAATGCCGAAACCCTTATGGGTACTGTATTTAACCGGTAATATAGATCTTCCCTAAACTTGTTGGTCTGTGTGTATTCGATCAACTCTTTATTGGTAGCTGCAATAACACGTACATCTGTTTTTTGTACTTTGCTGCTTCCCACACGAATGTATTCGCCAGCTTCCAGCACACGTAACAAACGGGCTTGTGTTCCTAAAGGCAGTTCACCAATTTCATCTAAGAAGATGGTGCCGCCATTTACGGTTTCAAAATAACCTTTGCGGCTGTCAACTGCCCCGGTAAACGATCCTTTTTCGTGGCCAAATAATTCTGAATCAATGGTGCCTTCGGGAATGGCGCCGCAGTTTACGGCAATAAAGGGGTTGTGTTTGCGTGCGCTTAATGAATGAATGATCTGTGAGAAAACTTCTTTACCCACACCACTTTCTCCATTGATGAGCACGCTCAGATCTGTATTGGCTACCTGCACTGCAATATTTAATGCATGGTTTAATGCCGGAGAGTTGCCGATGATGCCAAAACGGTTTTTTATTGATTGTAATTCCATAATACCAAAAACCCCCTCCGCCCCCTGAAGGGGGAACTTTGGAGTATGATTATTTTAAGTGTTTTTCAATTGTTTGTAGAACTGATTCAAATTCGTTTGTAATTTCTTTAATAATCAGCCGCGACTTTTTTATATAAATAAATCCTATTAAAATCTACAGGCTCCAGGTTCACCATTTCCTTCGACTACCGCTCAGGACTGGTGGAGGGGGTTTTGCCTATCAATGTTCCTGCTGTGCAAGATGTAATTTGCACTTCAACATATTCTCCCACTTTTAAATTCCCTTTCGCAAACACCACCACTTTATTCTGATCGGTTCTTCCGTATAAATCATTTTCACTTTTTTTAGATGTGCCTTCAAT
>JANNYY010000091.1:0-2279 GCA_031410355.1 Chitinophagaceae bacterium
CTTTACCGATTAGGTCAGCAATAAATGCATTACAGGCTGCTGCCTGGTCCCAGCTCATACCCACTTCACAAACCATAACTTCCGATCCATACCTCGCAACCATATCATTCATATTGCTTAAGCATTGTGTATTAAGTGTACTCCAGTTTGCTGTTGATGGGTATAAAGACATGCCTATTACATCCCAAACAGCGCCATTGGCTTTCAACCCGTCTAAATTCCACCTGAACAAGGCATTATCATATCCATTGGAAATATGAACCATAACTTTAGTGGAAGGGCTAATGGTTTTAACGGCATTGTACCCTGCAATAAAAAACTTTGCATAATTGGCCATGTTAACCGATGTTTTTCCTTCGGGCCAAAGCATGCCATCATTGGTTTCGTTACCAACCTGCACCCAATCGGGCGTAATGCCACTTGCTTTTAAAGCATTCATTACAGCAACCGTATGATTATAAATGGAGGTTTGCAATGTAGCAACATCCTGTGAAGCCCAGGCTACGGGTTTTGTTTGCTGTCCCGGATCAGCCCAACTGTCGCTGTAATGAAAATCAATTAATATTTTCATACCCAGGTTTTTTGCACGAATTGCTTTTGTAACCACATCAGCCGTATTGCACCATCCGGCAGCAGGGTTTACCCAAACCCTCAACCTGATAGAATTTACACCTGCAGTTTTCAGCAACTGCATACATTCTGTTTCGGTTCCGGTACTGTTATAAAATTTCTTACCTGCATTTTCCATTTGGGTAAGCCAGCTAACATCTGCACCTTTTATAAAAAAGGAAGTTGGTGTTGGAATGGGTGCAGGCACAGGACCGGCACCGGATTTTTTACATACAGCTCCTGTAAAAACTATCAAAAAGGCCAGCACAATAAATTTAACTTTCATAAGCAAGCTGTTCGTTTTATCAATCATGTTTTAAGTTTGATATGCTGTACTTTCTTTGTGGCAATTAATAAATACACAGATAACGTTTTTTTAATTTCAGCAATGCTGGAAGTTAGTTTGAATTTCATATACCTGTTAATATAAACTTATGCTTTTATTTACGTAGCACAAAATAAAACAGGAATACGATCAATTAATTTACACTAACATTAAAAATTACCAGCCTTTATGAATTTTAGTCATGCAACCACAACCGGCCTATATTCAGTATCTTCACCAACTAAAAAAAATAATTTACATTGAAGTTTACAGAATTTGGATTTGACCCGCGGCTGATGGAAGGAATTGAATCCTCTGGTTACCAGGACGCAACCCCCGTACAGGAACAGGTAATTCCGCTTATTATGGCTGGTAAAGATGTGATAGCATCTGCACAAACCGGTACCGGTAAAACGGCGGCTTTTTTACTGCCGCTCATTAATAAGATCATAACCGATCCGCACGAGGATCATACCAACAATGCACTGGTAATTGTACCCACACGTGAGCTTGCAGTGCAGATTGCACAGCACATGGAAGGGCTCTCTTATTTTACCTCGGTTAGTTCAATTGCAGTTTACGGCGGCGGCGATGGCAATGCTTTTGTGCAGGAAAAAAAGGCACTGAGCCATGGTGCCGATGTAGTGATTTGTACACCCGGCAAAATGATGAGCCATATTAAAATGGGCTACGTAAAAATGGCCGGGCTTAAATATTTAATTTTAGACGAAGCAGACCGTATGCTGGATATGGGTTTTTACGATGATATCATGTTCATCATAGACAGCCTGCCTAAAAAACGGCAGAATCTTTTATTTTCGGCTACTATGCCGCATAAGATAAGAGAACTGGCAAGAAAGATCCTGCATCATCCCGCCGAAATAAATATCTCTATCAGCAAGCCACCCGAAAAAATTATACAGGAAGCATTTATTGTTTACGATACCCAAAAAATTCCGCTGGTAAAATATTTACTGAGTAAAAAGAATTTTAAATCGGTTTTGATCTTCTGCAGCAGCAAAATAAGCGTTAAGCAATTAACAAGGGATTTAAAGCGGGCTAAATTTTTAGCAGATGAAATTCACAGCGATCTTGACCAGGATAACCGGGAAGATGTGCTGATAAAATTTAAAAGTGGCAGGCTGCCTATTTTAGTGGCAACCGACATTTTAAGCCGCGGCATTGATATTGATAATATTGACCTGGTTATAAATTACGATGTACCGCACGACGGCGAAGATTATGTACACCGTATTGGCCGTACAGCCAGAGCTGCAGCCGAAGGCAGTGCTTATACTTTTGTTACGGTAAAAGAACAGCGTAAATTTTTAAGCATCGAAAAGTT
>JANNYY010000092.1:0-5126 GCA_031410355.1 Chitinophagaceae bacterium
GCAGTTTCATCAGTCGTAATTTCATTATCGTTGTTATCTGCAACATTCGTTTCTTCAACAACATTTTCTGCTTCCATATTTTCTTCAGCTTCCTGAACATTGGTGGCTTTAACCAGTTCTTCCATTATTACCTCTGAAATCTTAGGCAGATCTTCGGCACTGTTAATGCCAAAATAATCCATAAAAGATTTTGAAGTTGCATAAATAAGTGGCTTGCCAACTGCATCTTCGTTTCTTCCTGAAATGATTACCAGGTCTTTTTCCAGTAACTTCTGCACAGCATAATCACAGTTTACACCACGTATAGCTTCTATCTCACTTTTGGTAATAGGTTGCTTATAAGCAATAATGGCAAGGGTTTCAAGTGCAGCGGTAGAAAGGCGTTTTAAAAATTTATCGCCATTAAGCTGCGCTACGGTTTTGTGATATTCCTTTTTTGTAAGGAACTGCCAACCGCCGCCGATCTCTCTCAATTCAAAAGCATAAAACTCCGAATTATATTTTTCACGGATCCCTTCCACAGCAGCATCAACCTGTTCAGGAGTTGTCCTGTCTTCAATAAATGCAAGGGCACTATTAACCAACTCGGCCAGTTCTCCATTGTTTAATGGTTTATCGCTGGCAAAAATTAAAGCTTCTATATGTGGAATGATCTCTGAAAGTTCCATCGTTAATGTTTGTGGTTTGTGGTTCGTTGTTGGTGGTTTAACCACAAACTAAAAACTACAAACCAATTAACCTTGTAGGGCCGCCGCACCGCTTACTATCTCCGTTAACTCGGTTGTAATGGCCGCCTGCCTTGCACGGTTGTAGCTGATCTTTAATGATTTTAATAATTCGTTGGCGTTATCGCTGGCTTTGTCCATCGCAGTCATGCGTGCACCATGCTCACTGGCATTGGCATCCAATGTTGCTTTAAATAATTGTGTGTTTAAAATTTTGGGCATCAGCTCGGCAATCAATACATCTTTACCCGGTTCAAAAATAAAGTCAGCATTTTTCTGGCCTTCTGTTTTTCCTACTTTCTGCACTGGTAAAAACTGCTCTGCAACAAAACGCTGGGTAGCGGCATTTTTAAATTCGCTGTATATCAATTCAACGGCATCAACTTCTTTATTGGCAAAAGCATCCATGGCGTGCTTTGCGGCAGTCTGTACTTTATCAAAACTTAAGCCGGTAAAAATATCCCAGTATTGATTAACTACTTTAAATCCTGTTTTTGTAAAACTTTCATATCCTTTTTTACCGATTGGTAATATCTGTACTTTTCCTTTTGCAAACTGCTCAGGATATTTTTCACCAATTACCTGTTTTGCCAGTTTAATGAGATTACTGTTATACCCGCCGCATAAGCCACGGTCGCTGGTAACCACAATGATCATCACATTTTCAACCGGGCGCTCTGCAGCCAATGCTATATTCACATCCCCATCGCTGTTGCTTACAATATTGCTCAGCATTTCCTGCAGCTTTTGTGCGTAAGGGCGCATTTGTGTAATGGCATCCTGCGCACGGCGAAGTTTTGCCGCACTTACCATTTTCATGGCTTTGGTGATCTGTTGTGTACTCTGCACACTCTTAATCCGGTTACGAACCTCTTTTAATGCACCACTCATAGTAATATCCTGGTTAAATTAACAGTATCTGCCTGCTTAATGGGGCAGCTTTTAGGGGGGCAAAGGTATAAGAAAATTGGCAATTTGCTTCCGATAGCTATCGGGATTGCAAAAAGTTATTTGAAACTGCCGGATTTATATTTAAAAACGTGCCGGGGGCGGCCCCATTCTTCTCATATCCATACCAGGAGCCTGAACATTTTGCCCTGCAAATCTTTGTAAACGATAAGTGAAGGTGGCTATAAAATACCTGGTGAGGCGATTTGTTCTTGTATCAATAATGGAATAACCACTTACACTCCGGCTGATATTGCTGTTTTGTTTAAACAGGTCATAAGCCGCCAGTTTAATGATGCCATTCTTCTTTTTAAAGAGTTGTTTTTCTAAAGAAGCATTCATAATAGCCAGGTTTTTACTTACACCGTTTGCCAGGCCAGTGTTGATGGTATAATCAAAATCATATTTTAAAGACAGTGTTTTGGTAAAATTTATATTGATATTATTGCTGAATGTCCAGGCATTGCTTGATGTATTCTGGAAGCCAGTGAGCTTTTTTTCGTTTGCACTTTTAAATTTATTGTCGTTTAAACTATAACTGATGCCTGTTCCCAGTTCAAGCCATTCTTTATAATTAAATTCAAAAACCAATCCCTGGGTAATTATCCAGTTATTGCCATTTATTTTATTTATATCAAGATTTTGTTTTATCGAATTTCCGCTGATGAAAACGCTGTCTGTTAAACTAATATTATGATTGTAGTTTACACTGCCGTTTAAGGTAATTACATATTTCCTGTTTTTATATGGTTTAGAGTACGCATAAAAACCCAAAAGGTTGTAATAGCCGTTTGCATTTTCAGGAATGGAAATGGAAGAGCCGGTGCCATCGCGTTTGGCGGTTTTATTAATGATTTGATTTCTAATTGTACTGAAAGTTAAATTGGTAAATATTACTTTGCCACTCACAAAATTAAAATTGTTATAACTCAAATTTAAATTGTGGTTGATGGATGGTTTAAGGTTTGGATTACCAATAGTAGTATTTTGTGGGTTACTCAGATCCTGTACAGGCTGCAACTGGCTAAAGCTGGGCTGGGTGGCGTTTCCGTTGTAACTGAAATTAAGTGTTTTTGTGCGGTTGAAATTATACACCAGCCTGGCAATAGGGAAAACATTAGCTCTTTTAATAGTTTTGTATGCACTATCCCTGGTAATTGAATTGCCCTGCAAATTTACCGGCTGCACACTGATGCCAATGGTATAATTATATTTCTTTTTCGTAGTTCTCAGCGAAACACCCACACGGTTATTATAAAAATCATTTTCATAATCATTACTTAAAAAGTTATTTAATGTTTTTGCCTTTGTGGCAGAATCTACATTAAAAGTTTTGCGGTTGTTACGGCCATAATTTAAATTATGTGAGTAACTGAAATCGAGGCTGCGGTATTTGTTTATTGGCTCAGAGTAGGTGAACCGTACGCCATAATTGTAATTGTTATTTTCCTGGTCAATAAACTGAAAAGTATTCCTGGGGCCTGCAAATGGCGGTACGTATTGATAACTCAGGTTGGTTGCATCCTGGTCGGAATTGTTTTGATTGGTGCCTAAATTAATACTGCTTGAAAAATTACGGCCACGTTTTCTGAATTTGTGATTGTATAAAATGGTTGCAGCAAGGTTTGGCGCTTTGGAACCGGTTAAATTTTTATTGCTGCCATCAAGTGTTTTGGTGCCATCGGGCCTTTTATAATCAAAAACGGTATTACTGTTTGCATTGCTGCCGCTGTAATTAAAGCTGGGGCTTACTTTTAAATAATTAAAAGAATCAATCTGGTATTCCATATTAAAAGTAAACCGGTGGCTGTTGCCTTTGGTTAATGAGTTTAAATCCTGGCTATTATTGATCTCTGTAGTATTATTGGTTTCATAACTATTTTGCAGTTGGCTGGTATTTTTATGATTGTAAGAATAACTGCCATACACACTTATTCTTTTGCTCCACTGATCCCTGTAATTAAAACCAAATGAATTGGTGGTGGAAATACCCGTGTTACTGCCACCCGTAAAAGCGCTGGAATTGCCGCCCCCCTGCATCATATTGTTCATGCCGCCCATGCCGCCCATATCGCTCATGGCGCTCATTCCGGTACGCATCATACTGGTAGCGCCCCGGTTACCACCGCCGCCAAAATT
Source organism: Chitinophagaceae bacterium (assembly GCA_031410355.1). Lineage (GTDB taxonomy): Bacteria > Bacteroidota > Bacteroidia > Chitinophagales > Chitinophagaceae > Ferruginibacter. The sequence continues at coordinate 3,813 of JANNYY010000092.1, forward strand.
AAAGAGCGAAGTGTTTGTATTATTGCTGTTGCCCAATACAGATATCTGGCGGTTATTATTAAAATAATTGCCGTTAAAAGATGCCTGGTAACGGTCCTGTGTTCCATATCCTGCAGTTGCTCTACCAAAAAAACCTTTGTTCTTATCTTTTTTTATCTGGATGTTCAGCACTTTATCCGGGTCGCCATCTTTAATTCCCGAAACGGTTGCCTGGTCGCCATAATCATCAATGATCTGAATTTTATCAACAATATTGGCAGGTAATTCTTTAGTGGCTGTTTTTACATCACCTCCAAAAAAATCCTTGCCGTTTACTTTTACACGGGTCACCGCTTTTCCCTGGGCAGTAACATTACCATCCTTATCAACCTGCACACCCGGTAATTTTTTCAACAGGTCTTCTACCACCGCACCTTCTTTTACCTTAAATGATGCTGCATTATATTCAATGGTATCTTCCTTTATTACAATGGCCGCCACTTCCACCACAACCTCACTTAATAATTTGGCATCCTGCGCCATTACAAAACTGCCCACATCAATTGTTTTTTCAACTTTATTTACGGGTACATATTTAGCCCGGGGCCAGTAACCCAAGTGACGGATGATGATTGAAAAACCTGAAGCAGGCACAGTTTCAAACCTGAACTGCCCTTTGGTATCTGTAAATGTATAACTGGTATCTGTTGGGTTCGATTTAACGACTAAACTGATCACCGCATTTTCAATGGGTTTTAGCGATGCAGAGTCAATAAGGGTACCTTTTACCTGTGCTTTTGCTGCTAAGCCTAAAAAAATCACAGTGCATGTGATTAAAATTTTTCTCATAAACATTGAGTTGATATACGAATTTATTCGTGTAAAAATAGGCTTAGAAATTTACATGTAAGCATTTAATTTTATGAATGGTATTTGATTTGTGGAATTCTTAACATTTAAAAATTATAAACCAGGGATACCGAACCCGGCCCGCCACTCAATTGAACTTTATCAACCAGGCCATCTAATTTTTTACCATGCTTACGGTGAATTGAATAGATTATAGCATCGTACAATAATAAAAATCCACCCTGCAACATGATAGAATTGCCGTAACCCTTAAATTTTTCCGGATTTTTTTGGTTATCACTTGTTTTGTTCATCAGCAAACCGGCACCAATATAAACCACATCCAGTCCTGCATTTATAAGATAGGTTTTTTCAATTCTGTTTTGATGTTTTAAAACAGATGCCAGCGTTGGGTCATTAATTTTTTCTTTTCCGGCTCCCCAGTAACCCAGGCCGGCAAAAGCCAGGTTAATACCGCCCCACATT
>JANNYY010000093.1:0-3047 GCA_031410355.1 Chitinophagaceae bacterium
AAAACTGAGATCGGGCCAGATGATAAGCATTGAATCAACGGCTGCAGATGCCCCTATACCAATCACCTGTCGGCATTCAACCGATGACTGAAAGCCACGGCTGGGCATTACTTCACGGGTATATATTTCTTTGCCTTTATAGATCAAAATTTTACTGCCAATGGCAAAAGTATTTTTACTGCTGCCTTTCAGATTAACACCAATAAAATTATTTTTATGCTGCTGCCTGCTGTTGTTTTTAAAAACGAATGCCGGTTCATTTACATTGTTTACCACCAGGTCAAGGTCGCCGTCGTTATCCAGGTCGGCATAAGCTGCGCCGTTTGAAAAAGAATTTTCGGTAAAGCCCCAGTTCATCCCCTCATCGGCAAATTTTAAATTACCCAGGTTACGGTACATTTTATTGGGCACAGCAATAGAAGGAATTTTTTTTACCAGTTCTCCCAGATTTTTTTTACCAGAGGCAAGCATTTGCTCCCTGATTTCATTGGCATCAAAACTTAAAAAATCCTGGTTGGTAAGGTCGTGATAAATACCGTTGCAAACATACAGGTCATTAAACCCATCATTGTCAGCATCAAACATCAATGCGCCCCAGCTCCACTCCGATGCCTGCACACCACTGTAGTTTGCTATGTCTTTAAATTTTCCATGCCCGTCATTTAGTTGCAGGGTGTTTTGCAAAAACTGGTGAAAGAATCCGTTTCGTTCTTTGAGGCGGTATTGATCTATATCATCAAAACTTAAAGTTGTTTTAAGCCGGTAATCATCTGCCGGCAGCATATCTGTTGTAAAGATCTCGGGGTATCCATCATTATTTATATCACCAAAATCAGCGCCCATAGAGGCATAGCTATTATGCTTCAACCTTGTTTCCATTTCATCTTTAAAAGTTCCATTTTTTTGGTTGATGTATAAATAATCTCTTTCAAAAAAATCGTTAGATACATAAATATCAGGATAATTATCTCCATTAATATCGCCCACCGTAACGCCCAATCCAAAACTCATCAGCGAACCATGAATGCCTGCTTGTGTTGTTACTTCAATAAAGTGGCCATTATCATTTTTAAATAAATGATCTCCGCCGCCTTTTACATTATCGGCCACTTTCCACTGATTGGCTGGCAAATCTCTTTGGTTGGGATAACCCAAACTGCTCACGGGCACCGGGCTGTTATTAATGATAAAACAATCCAGGTCGCCATCCCTATCATAATCAAAAAAACTGGCCTGTATGCTGTAACCGTCATTATCCAGTCCATACTGTGCAGCACTATCTGTAAAAGTAACCTCACCCCTGCCCTCTGCACCTGGAGAGGGAGAAAGGTGGTTATTAATAAATAATTGATTTTTCCGCAGGGCAGCATCCTGCATGTTGCCTGCATTGCATACGTATATATCGAGCCAGCCATCATTGTTAATATCCACAAAAACAACGCCCGTGCTATATTGCTGCTTATTGTTAAACCCGGCTTTAGCAGATATATCTTCAAACTGCAGGTTGCCTTTATTTAGAAATAATTTATTGCTACCCTGGTTGGCAGTAAAAAAAACATCGGCCAGGCCATCATTATTTAAATCGCCAACTGCAACACCCGCTCCATTATAAAAATTACGGTAGTTGAGAATATTGATGGAATCATTATCCTGCACAGTATTGATAAAATTAATGCCTGAATTTTTTACGAGTTCAAATAAAGCTGGTTGCGCATTTTTTGTTTTGCATGAAAAATTAAACAGCAACAACAGGCAACAAAACAGATCCGGATATTTTTTAAATACATACATGCTTTTAAAACTGCGTTGCGGTTATTTTTTATTTGAAGAGTCATTTAATTTATAATAGACAGGAATTTCATTATTCTGCAAAAACAATAAATAAGTGCCCTTTGAATTTTTTATCAGGGCAATATCTCTTAATTCGCCTCTTAAATTCAACCCGGTTTTCTTCGAATCCTGGCAAATAAAATTTCCTTTTCCATCATTGATCATTACATCTCCAAAACTGCCGTCCAATTTTTCAAACTGGGGTAAAAATCCAAACTGGTTTCCACCGGTTACCAGGTCTATAAAACCATCTTCATTAATATCAATGGGTTGAATGGCATTTATACAGGAAAGTTGCACACCCACTGGCAATTCCTTAATTGAGAATTTACCATTGCCATTATTTATTGCTACGCAGGATGGCGAATAATTAAATTGTTTTACGATGGCTGATTTGATCATCTCTTTTGAAAATAATTCCTGGATAGATTTGGTTGCATAATCACTATGTTTCAGGTTCTGTTTTTTAAGCCCGGGAATCTGGTCCTGCACATCACGCTTTAAAAAAACAGGCATATCCTTGCCATCAATGGTGTAGGTCATCAGCTTATCCATTTCTCCGTTCTTATCAAAATCATTCATCCATAATTTAGCCGGTTTATCAATTGCAGGATCTAAATAAAAATTCCGGCCGATATTCCCCAATATAATATCTTCTTTACCATCATTATTAATGTCAGCGGTAGTTACTGTTTGGTACCACCCGTATTTTTCACTTAAATCAGTTTTTACCTCATCAAAATGATCCTTGTTAAATGAAAAAATACGTGGAGCCATCCACTCACCAACAATGATGAGTTCTTTTTGTTTATCGCCTAAAATATCGGCCCACACAGCACCGGTTACCATACCCATATTTGAGATATTGGCATTTTTTGTTTTTGCCATATCAGTAAAATGCCCCTTGCCATCATTCACTAACAAAAAACTCTGCGGATCTTTTCCATAAACCCCGGGGAAACTTCTTGCGCCAATAAATAAATCATCATAACCATCATTATTAAAATCGTTGGCTATGGCAACAGAAATATTCATACCTGTAACCGGAAGAGCAGCATCATCCAACGTAAAATTTCCTTTGCCATCGTTTTTAAAAAGGTGTAGTCTCAGTTCAGGACTATCCGTAAGGTGATTGTTGCCACCAGGGCAAACCAACAAATCCATATCTCCGTCCTTATCACAATCAAAAAATAAAACGGCTACATCTTCGTATCGGT
>JANNYY010000094.1:0-7478 GCA_031410355.1 Chitinophagaceae bacterium
AAACACTTCCAGGGAAATAAAAATGTAGATTATAACAGGTTACTTACCGCAGATGAAAAAATAGAATTGATATCCGGGTATGCCGCAGGCATTGATGCTACCATTGACAATGCTGCTACTACAAAAGAAATAAAATACCTGGTTAAAACATATAAGCAGGCAAAAAATACAGATTATTTAAGAGCTGCCAATAAAGGGGTTGATTATTTGTTAAATGCGCAATACGCCAATGGTGGATGGCCACAGTATTATCCAGATTTCAGCAGTTACCGCAGCCAGATAACCTACAATGATGACGCCATGGTGAATGTGCTGAATGTTTTATTTGATGTGGCTTATAAAAAAAATGGAATGGAAATAATTGATGCTGTTTATGTAAACAGGTGTATTGATGCCATAGACAGGGGCGTTCAATGTATTTTAAAAACGCAATTGAAACAAAACGGCAAATTAACCGCCTGGTGTGCACAGTATAATGCAAAAACCCTGCAACCTGAGATGGCACGTAAATTTGAACTGGCTTCTTTAAGCGGCAGCGAATCGGTTGGCATCGTGAGGTTCTTAATGCGGATTGAAAAACCTTCACCGGCTATTATAGCAGCAGTTAATGCAGCCGTTGAATGGTTTGATAAAGTAAAAATTGCAGGATACAAATGGGTTGATATTGCAGCGCCGCAGGAAAAAAGCGGTAAAGACAGGGTGCTGGTGGCCGACAACAGTTCGGTGATCTGGGCAAGGTTTTATGATGTGGATACCAACGAACCTTTTTTCTCCGGCAGGGATAGTCAGCGGCACAAGACCCTTGCAGAAGTGGAGAACGAAAGAAGGATCGGCTATGCCTGGTACGGCACCTGGCCTTTAAAATTAGTACAAACAGAATATCCCGAATGGAAATTAAAATGGGGAATAAAAAATTAAATTACAGCATCAAAACATTTTTATGTGGTTATCAAAATATAATTTAAAAAATATCCAGGCCGAAAACGCCCTGCTGCCCGACCACGTAATGTTTGAATTGCCTGAAAAGGTTTTGCAGTTTGGTACAGGAGTGTTATTGCGTGGCCTGCCCGATTATTTTATTGACAAAGCCAATAAGCAGGGCCTATTCAATGGCCGTATTGTTGTTGTTAAATCTACCGATGGTGGCGATGCATCTGCTTTTGAAAAGCAGGATGGATTGTACACCATTTGTGTTCGTGGTATTGAGGATGGCAATAAACAGGAAGAAAATATTGTGTGTTCATCGGTAAGCAGGGTACTTTCTGCAAAAAGTGAATGGAACAAGGTTTTGGAATGCGCCCATAATCCGCTGCTTAAAATAATTATTTCAAACACAACAGAAGTTGGTATTGAACTGGTGCAGGATGATATACGCAGGCATCCGCCCGTTTCTTTTCCCGGTAAGTTATTGGCTTTTTTATACGAACGCTTTAACGCATTTGCCGGCAGCAAACAATCGGGCATGGTTATTATACCAACAGAGTTGATTGTTGATAATGGCAAGAAACTCGAATCTATTGTAACCGAACTCGCCTACCTTAATGGGCTGGAAGAATCTTTTATTGACTGGCTCGAAAACTCGAATAAATTCTGCAGTTCATTGGTTGACCGCATTGTACCCGGCAAACCCGATGCTGATCAAAAAACAAAAATTGAAAATGAAATTGGATATTCGGATGATCTGCTGATAATGACAGAAGTGTACAGGCTTTGGGCAATAGAAGGTAATGATGAAGTTGCAGAAATTTTATCATTTGCCAAAGCCGATAAGGGTGTTGTAATTGCTGAGGATATTAATTTATTTCGTGAGCTTAAATTGCGGTTGCTTAACGGTACACATACTTTAAGCTGCGGCGTTGCTTTTTTATCAGGTTTTGCAACGGTTAAAGAAGCTATGGATGATGAACAGATGGGACTTTATATGTCAACGGTAATGCAAAATGAAATTGCGGGAGCCATTCCATATAAAGCAACAACAGCGCAAACTACCGCGTTTTCAGTAAACTGCCTTGATAGGTTTCGAAACCCCTTTATCGAGCATCAGTGGCTTAGCATAACAGCCCAGTATTCTTCTAAATTAAAGCTAAGGGTGGTGCCTGTTCTTAATCAGTATTATGCATTGCACAATGCAGTTCCGGAAAATATCGCTACTGGTTTTGCAGCTTATATTTATTTTATGAAAGCTGTAAAAGAAGAAGATGGAAAATATTATGGGAAGTTAAATGGGAATTACTATCCTGTAAATGATGCCAAAGCTTTTTATTTTTATGAAAAATGGCAAACCATACCAACGGCTTTAATGGCGGTTTCTGTTTTAAGGGATGTAACTTTATGGGATTACGATTTGAGTATATTGCCCGGCTTTGCCGAAGCGGTGCAGGAAAAATTAAATGAAATTGAAGAAACAGGAATGGCAGGGTTGATAGACCCGCAACATTCAAAAAAAAGTATTGCATAATGAAACAGAAACTGGCGAAGGTTCATCCCGCAGATAATGTGTTGGTAGCATTAACCAACCTGGCCAAGGGTGAAGTGGTAAATTATAATGGTGAAGAATTTATTTTGCAGGATGATATTCCTGCCAAGCATAAATTTGTTACAACCAGTTTAAACACCGGTGATGTGGTGGAAATGTATGGTGTAATGGTTGGTAAAGCACAAAGCAATATTCCAAAAGGCGGCATCATTTCTACCGCCAATTTAAAACACGCTGCAGAGCCTTTTGTTTACCGTAAAACAGATTTTACCTGGACGGCTCCTGATGTTTCTAAATTCAGCAACAAAACATTTAATGGTTACCACCGGAGCAATGGCGATGTGGGCACGGCCAATTACTGGCTCTTCATCCCCACCGTGTTTTGCGAAAACCGTAACCTGGATGTGATTCGGGAAGCACTGCACAATGAACTGGGCTATGCAGTTACTGAAAAATATAAAAGATATACAAAGCAATTAGTTGAAGCCTTTAAAAAAGGAGAAGATATTAATGAATTGCAGGGTCTTTCTGCTCCACCTCCTTCGGAGGGGGTTGGGGGGAGGCTTTTTAAAAATGTAGATGGCATTAAATTTTTAAATCACCAGGGCGGTTGCGGAGGTATCAGGCAGGATGCAGCCATACTCAGTAAATTACTGGCCGCTTATGCCAACCATCCTAATGTTGGCGGCGTTACTGTTTTAAGTTTGGGTTGCCAGAATTTACAGGTGCAGGATTTTGTAAATGACCTGAAACAACTCAACCCAAATTTTGATAAACCGCTCTACATTTTTGAACAGCAGCAATCGCAAAGCGAAGAACAGTTGATCGCAGAATCAATACAAAAAACATTTACCGGTTTAATTGAAATTAATAAGGCCGAAAGGCAACCTGCTCCGCTCAGTAAATTATGCATTGGGGTAAAATGTGGTGGCAGCGATGGTTTCAGCGGCATATCTGCAAACCCGGCAGTAGGTTATTGCAGCGATTTGGTTGTTGCTTTGGGTGGAAAAATTTTACTGGCTGAATTCCCCGAACTCTGCGGGGTAGAACAAAATTTAATTGACCGCACAACAGATGAAGCCGCGGCAAAAAAATTCATAAGCCTGATGACGAATTACAATGAATCTGCGTTAAGCGTGGGCTCAGGCTTCCACATGAATCCATCTCCCGGAAATATAAAAGACGGATTAATTACCGATGCTATTAAAAGTGCAGGGGCTGCAAAAAAAGGCGGCACTTCGCCTGTAGTTGATGTGCTGGATTATACCGAGCCTGCAACAAAACCGGGCCTAAGTTTGGTTTGCACACCAGGTAATGATGTAGAAGCAACCACGGGCAAAGCAGCAAGCGGCGCTACCTTAATTTTATTTACAACAGGTTTGGGCACACCAACGGGCAATCCTGTTTGTCCAACAATAAAAGTATCAACCAACAGCAACCTTACAAAAAGGATGAATGATATTATTGATATTGATTGCGGGCCGGTTATTGAAGGCGATAAAACTATTGAACAGATGGGCGAAGATATTTTAGAATATTGCATTAAAGCAGCAAGCGGGGAAGTGATACCAAAAGCGGTGCTGCTTAACCAGGATGATTTTATACCATGGAAACGTGGCGTGTCGCTTTAATACCTGCCGGATTTAAATAGGTTATATGAGAAGTAAATTGTTGATTATAGTTTTTGCTGCGTTTTTTATATGCCCGCTTTCCTCATTTGGCCAGTGGCAAACACTCTTTAATGGTAAAGACCTTAAAGGCTGGCACATTTTAAATGGAAAAGCAAAGTATGAAGTGGTTGATGGCACAATTACCGGCACCACTGTGTTTGGAGAGCCCAATTCATTTTTAGCTACTGATAAAGAGTATAGCGATTATATTCTTGAATTTGAATTTCTGTTAGAGAACGATATGAATTCCGGTGTACAGTTTCGCAGCGAAAGCAAACCAGATTACATGAACGGACGGGTACATGGATACCAGTATGAGATAGACCCATCGCCACGTGCATGGAGTGGCGGCATATATGACGAGGCAAGGCGGGAATGGCTGTATACAATGGGTTACAATCCTGCTCTAAATAAGCGCTTGCAGTTAAAGACCTGGTATAAATGCAGGATAGAATGTATCGGCAATTCAATACGCACTTTTTTAGATGGAAAACCTGCGGCAAACCTGGTTGATGACATGACTCCAAAAGGATTCATTGCATTGCAGGTACATGCAGTTGGTAAGCCCGAAGAAGCAGGTAAGCAGATCCGCTGGCGTAATATCCGCATTCAAACAAGTAACTTAAAGCCAACAGCGCCTGATGATATTTTTGTAGTAAATCTTTTGACTAATAATTTATCGCCGCAGGAAAAAAAGAATGGCGTTCAGTTACTCTTTGATGGAAAAACAACTGCTGGCTGGCGGGGCGCTTACAAAGAAAAATTTCCGGACAAGGGATGGGAAGTGAAAGACGGAGAGATCCGTGTGTTGGGCGCTACAGGCGCCGAAGCGGCAAACGGCGGCGATATTGTAACGCTTAAAGAATACAGTACTTTTATTTTTCAGTTCGATTTTAAAATAACTGAAGGCGCCAACAGCGGCGTAAAATATTTTGTTACCGAAAAAGAAAATAACGGCGGTTCGGCCATTGGGCTCGAATACCAGATATTAGATGATGAAAAACATCCTGATGCAAAATTAGGATCTATCGGTAACAGAACACAGGCTTCCTTGTATGATCTTATTCCCTCTTTACCGGAAAAAAGAGCGAGAAGAAAAATTGGAGAGTGGAACAGGGGGATGATCATTGTTTACCCGGATGGCCGCGTTGAGCATTTTTTAAATGCCTGGAAATTGCTGGACTATAAAAGGGGTACACAATATTATTATGCATTGGTTGCAAAAAGTAAATATGCACAGTGGCCAAACTTTGGGATGGCGGCATCCGGGCATATTCTTTTGCAGGATCATGGAAACAGTGTGGCATTCAGGAATATTAAAATTCAGGAACTGAAATAAATTACTTGATAGATACATTTTTTATTAACGGAATAGTGCTTTGTGGCGATAGAATAAAACATAATTGATATGAACCGTTTTCTTGACGAAAATTTTTTACTGAATAATAAAACAGCCCAGGAATTGTATAACAATTTTGCAAAGCCGATGCCTGTTATTGATTATCACAATCATTTACCTCCTGATCAGATAGCCAATGATATTAATTTTGAAAACCTTACCCAGGTATGGTTGTATGGCGATCATTACAAATGGAGGGCCATGCGTACCAATGGCATTAATGAAAAATATTGTACCGGCAATGCAACGGATTTTGAAAAGTTTGAAAAATGGGCAGCTACTGTTCCTTATACCATGCGTAACCCGTTATATCACTGGACACACCTGGAACTGCAGCGTTATTTCAACATAGATAAAATTTTAAATGCAGATTCTGCAAAAGAAATTTATGACGAAGCATCAGCCAAATTACAAACACCGGGATACTCGGTACGTAATTTACTGCGTAAGATGAATGTGAAAATTTTGTGTACCACGGATGATCCTACGGATTCATTAGAGCATCATCAAAAAATTAAAGCCGATGGTTTTGAAATAAAAATATTACCGGCCTACCGGCCCGATAAAGCCATGAATGTAGATGATGCAGCAATATTCAATGCTTATGTAGATAAAGTACAGCAGGTTTCAAATATTTCCGTTTCTTCTTATGATGATTATTTAAAGGCATTAAAGAACCGCCACGATTTTTTTGCTGCGATGGGTTGTTCTGTATCTGATCATGGGCTGGAGCAGGTATATGCAGAAGATTATACCGATACAGAAATAAAAAACAGCTTTGATAAAATAAGAACGGGCAAGGCATTAGACTATGGGGAAAATTTAAAATTTAAATCGGCCATGCTGGTTGAATTTGCAAAATGGGATCATGAAAAAGGCTGGGTACAGCAATACCACCTGGGCGCATTGCGCAACAACAATGCCCGTATGCTTAAGCAATTGGGTGCTGATACCGGCTGGGATTCTATTGGTGATTTTTCGCAGGCAAGAGCTCTATCAAAATTTTTAAATAAACTTGATGAAACCGACCAGTTGGCAAAAACAATTCTGTACAATCTCAATCCTGCCGATAATGAACTGCTTGCAACTATGATCGGCAATTTTAACGACGGGTCGGTTGCAGGCAAAATTCAGTTTGGTTCGGCCTGGTGGTTTTTAGATCAGAAAGATGGCATGATAAAACAGATCAATGCTTTATCAAACATGGGACTTTTAAGTAAGTTTGTTGGTATGCTTACCGACAGCAGAAGTTTTATGAGTTATCCCCGGCATGAATATTTTCGTCGTATTTTGTGTAACCTGTTTGGCGGCGAAATAGAAAGCGGCGAATTACCCAATGATACAGCACAGGTGGGCAAAATAATTGAAGACATCTGTTATCACAATGCAAAAAATTATTTTAAATTTTAAACAATAAAAATCAATTTATAAATGAGTAAGAAAGTAGTAACCCTCGGAGAGATCATGTTGCGTTTGTCAACGCCCGATTTTAAACGTTTTGTACAGGCCGATTCTTTTGATGTAACTTATGGTGGCGGCGAAGCCAATGTGGCTGCGGCTTTGTGCAACTATGGCCTTAATGGAACATTTGTAACCAAAGTGCCCAATAACCCAATCGGCCAGTCTGCCATTAATCATGTGCGCCGTTATGGAGTAGATACACAATTCATTGTAAGAGGTGGCGACAGGCTGGGGATTTATTTCCTGGAAACAGGTGCATCCATGAGAGCATCGCAGGTTGTGTACGATCGTGCAGGGGCTTCTATTGCAGATGTAGATGCAAGCGAATTTGATTTTGATAAAATATTTGATGGTGCCGATTGGTTTCATACAACCGGTATCACGCCTGCATTTAGTGATAAGGCCGCGGCGTTAACAGAAGCTGCGTTAAAAGCTGCAAAAGCAAAAGGCATTACAACCAGTATTGATTTAA
>JANNYY010000095.1:0-5925 GCA_031410355.1 Chitinophagaceae bacterium
CTGGAGACCGCCATTGCCAAAGAAGAAGCTTTGCTGGAGCAGGAAAAACTTGACCTTGTTCAAAAAGAAAAAGCATTGCAAACCATGCAGCATACATTTAATGAAATGCTGGATGCAGTACGCAGTAAAGAAAATGAGAAGAACTTAAGCGGCCAGCGTTTGCAATATTTAAAAGAAAGAGAAGCAGGTTTAAACGAGTTTTTACAAAAAGCAGGCGGACAGTTAAAAGGCCTGGATGAAAGTGTGCTTTTTACAGGTAACCAGATTAGTGAAGATGAAATGCAGTTAACCAAATTTGAAAGCAAGCTGGCTGACCTGAAAAATACTGTAGAAGAAAAACGCAAAATATTTGATGATAAGCGCAGCCATATTGATGAACTGCGTAAACAAAACCAGGCTTTACAGAGAGAGCAGTTTGATGCGGAGAAAAAAGTAGCAGTTGCCGATACCTCTATCCAGAATTTACAACGTACCATTACCCAGATACAGGAAGAAAAAACTCAGCGCCAAAACCAACTGCAGCAATTAGAGCCGGAAAAGAAACTGAAAGAAGCAGAACTGGAGCAAAAGAAAACTGATTTGCAGCAGTTGCAGGATCATCAAGAGTTTACCAAAGAACAGATTTTGCAAACGCAGAATAAAATGGAAGGTCTGCGTAATGAACTGGCAACTGAGAGCCGCACATTAGACAGCAAGAAGAATGAACATGACCTGTTGAAGAGTTTGATAGACTCGATGGAAGGTTACCCCGAAAGTGTAAAATTTTTACACAATAATCCCAACTGGAACCACACAGCACCTTTGTTAAGCGATATTATTTATGTAAAGGAAGAATTTAGAGCGGCTGTTGAAAATGTACTGGAGCCTTACCTGAATTATTATGTAGTTAATAATTTAGAAGAGGGTTTACAGGCCATTCATTTGCTGGATGATAATAAAAAAGGTAAAGCCAATTTCTTTTTACAGGATAAGTTTACCGGTTTTGAAACGGAGCATCAGCCGGATGGAACCATCCCTGCTTTAAGCGTTGTGGAGATAGATGAAAAATATGCCAATCTTGCCAAACACTTACTGGGCAATGTTTTTATAGCAGAAAATGAAGAAGCTTTACGCAATAGTAATGGAGCAGTGGTTCTTGAAAAAACGGGAAAATATGTAAAAGGAAAATATTCGCTTACCGGTGGCAGCGTTGGTTTATTTGAAGGAAAGAAAATAGGCCGTGCAAAAAACCTGGAGAAATTAATTGAAGAGATTGTTGCACAGGAAGTGATTGTTACTGCACTTAAAGCAACCATTCAAACGCATCACAATGAAGTGATTGCCTTTAATGAGCAGTTAAAGGAAAATGCCATTAAGCAAATTCAGCAGGATATAAATAATTTAACCAATCATGTTTTCTCCCTGCAAAATAAAATTGAGAATCTTACGCACCTGGAAGAAACAAGTACTGCAAGAATTACCGACCTGCAAAAGCAATTAGAAAGCAATCATGCAGATATAGCCAGTACCAGAGAATTATTAAATGGATTCAACACACAAATAAAAGAACTCACCGATAACATGCAGTTGATTGAGCAGGATTATGCCACAGCTGAACAAGAATACAATAGTGCCACTGCAAATTATAATGACAGCAACCTGCAGTTTACCAAACAGCAAAGCAAGGTTGTTTCTTTAAAGCAGGAGTTTGAATTTAAAACCAATCAACTGAATGACCTTAAAGTTCAGATAGGGAACAGCAATGCGCAATTATCCGAAGCATCGGCCAGTATTACCGAAACTGCAGGCCAGTTGAAAGAACTGGAAGCGATGGTAATTACTATGCTGCATAATAAAGAAACCGAAGAAAAAGCTTTAAACCAGGCCGACCAGTTGTATTATAATCTTCGCAATGCACTGGCCGAAAAAGAAACGCAGATCAAGAGCAAACTTAAATCTAAAGAAGGCATTGATACCTTACTTACAGAAATAAAAGACAAGCTTACCGATCTTAAATTACAGCTTGCAGGTATGAAGGAACGATTGAATGTAGAGTTTAAAGTTGATCTTGACATTATCATTGATGAACCCCGAACAACCGATACGCCTTTGGAAGAATTGAGAGAGAAAAACGAAAGGCAGCGCAAACGTTTGGAAAACATCGGAGAAATAAATCCAACGGCTATTGAGGCTTATACCGAAATGAAAAAGCGTTACGACTTCATCCTGGAACAAAAGAACGACCTGGTAACGGCAAGGGAAAGCCTGATGCTTACCATACAGGATGTGGAAGCCACAGCCAACCAGCAATTCCTCGATACCTTTAATAAAGTAAGGGAGAATTTCCAGAAAGTTTTCCAGGCATTATTTACCGAAGATGATACAGCCGATATGGTTATGGTTGACCCCGAAAACCTGGCAGAAACCGCTATTGATATTATTGCCAAACCAAAAGGTAAACGTCCATCATCTATTGGTCAGTTAAGTGGTGGAGAAAAAACATTAACTGCCACAGCATTATTATTCGCCATTTATTTAATTAAACCTGCACCATTCTGTATTTTGGATGAGGTTGATGCCCCGCTTGATGATGCAAACGTGGGCAAGTTTACGCAAATGATCAAAAAGTTCAGTGAGAACAGCCAGTTTATCATTGTAACACACAATAAAATGACGATGAGTGCTGTGGATGTTATTTACGGTGTAACCATGCAGGAGCCAGGCGTTAGTAAACTGGTGCCGGTAGATTTTAGGAGTTTGAATTAAAGGGTGCTGGATTCTGGATAGTGGAGGCACACCGAAATTTTAAAAAATTTTCAATAATTGTGTTCTATCAAGCATCCAGCATCGTATCAGGTATCTTTTTATTAATCATAAATTAAAACAATCATCATGGAAACACAATCAATCCTCATCATTCTTGTTTTAGGCGCTGTAGCCGGCTGGCTTGCAGGTATGGTTTTTCAGGGCGGTGGTCTTGGCTTAATTGGAAATATTATTGTAGGTATTGTTGGCGGATTTATTGGCTACTGGCTTTTGCCAAAATTAGGCGTACACATCAACACAGGCACAGGCTGGCTTAATTATGTTTTAACTGCAGCCATTGGGGCAGTGGTATTGCTTGCATTGATCAATCTTATTTTTGGGCGAAACCGCTCTTAGAATTTCACGAATTAATCTGATTACACTAATTACACGAATTTGTTTTATTTAAAGATTCGTGTAATTAGTTTCTATTCGGGTAATTAAAGAATCAGCTTCCCAATCCTTCCTCCACCTCCTGAAAAATAAACCGCTTTACCTTTCTTTGCTTTACGCACAGCATGAAAACTTTCCTTACTTATCCATGCCCAGTTTTGACCTTCATCGGTACTATAATCAACACCATTCAACCCGCAGCTTATCCAGTTTTTTTTACCCAGATACTCAATACAACTTCGGTAGCCATGCGGTCCAGCAACAGGCTCAGTAAATGTTTTACCCCCATCCCTGGTAATAACACAGTTTTTTGTAGTATCATCTTTTGCAGTAAAATCTCCCCCAACAACAATTAAACATTTTTTATTTTTTACGGCCACCGAATTTGCGCCGGTACTTTCTTTGCCTTGTAAAATGGGCAACTCTATTTTCTTATCGCGGATGAACAGGCGGGCCCTTAATCCGCCACTCACAAAAACCGCTTCGGCATTGGTTAGCTTACGCACATTTGTACCACTACTGGCAAAAAATGCTTCGCCTTTACCGGCTGTAGGAATATTTGCTGTAGGAATGCCCCGCCAGCTTTCTCCTCCATCAAATGTTCTTGCAATAAAAATTTTATCGCCTATTGGGTCACCAATAACAATACCGCTCTGCTCATTCCAAAATTCCATGGCATCTAAAAACATGCCTTTAGCAGTATCTTTAAAAACAATCTTCCAGTTTTGGCCGCCATCATTTGTTTTTAAAATATAAGCCGGGTCGGCAATACCCATAATGATAGCTGTTGTTGAATCAAACGCTTCTATATCCCTGAAGTCGGCTTTTTCAAAACCTATTACCGTTGTCCATCTCCAGGTGTCCCCCCCATCAACCGAGCGGCCAACCGTGCCTGCACTGCCACTCACCCAAACTATTTTATCAGTCACCACACTTAATCCCCTGAAGGATGCTTTGCTGCCGGAATTTAATAGTTTAACCGTTTGTGCATGTACTGAAAAAGAAAAATGGCATACAGCCAGCATAATAATAATTTTTGAAATAGATTTTTTCATATCCCTGTTATTTTAAAGAATATCATGGCCTCCCTTGTTCATGGTATCAATATTTACAAAATAGTTTTTTGATATTTCCTGTTTTTTGCGAATGAGTTTTAAGGATAGCTTAACTGCTACAATAAATGAAACAACGGCGCCTGCAAAATGCAGCCAGCTATTTCCTACAAATAAAAAAAAATCAAATGTGCCATGAAAAAACACCGGCCAGAAGATTGCCAGCACTAAGTGTTTTCTTTTATTGTCCGGATCAAATTTTGCCAGCCCCAAATGATAGCCCATCAGCACTCCAAAAGTAGCATGTGCCGGTACCGATAAAAACATCCGTAAGAATCCAGTACCCATACCGTGTTGCATTACATAACCAATATTTTCAAGCGTTGCAAAACCCATACTTACCATCACGGCATACACAATGCCGTCAAAAGGATCATCAAAAGCTTTGCGCCGGTATGGAATAAAACGAAGTGCCAGGAACTTGCTTCCTTCTTCGCTCAATGCTACAATTAAATAAGAGAACACAGCAGTATAAAAAATTCCTTCACCCATTATACGCTCAACCGGTTTGGTTAAAACAATCTGGATGATCACTGCCGGAATAATTGCCAGCATTCCCATAATAAAACTAAAAAACATTAATCCCAGTGGCTCCCGGTTGTATTTATCTTTAAAATAAATAAAAAGGCAGATGGCAATACCGGGGGCAATGGCAAGGGCTAATAATTCCATATTTAAAAGCGGTTTTTTCTTCAGGGTTGCTATCCTTTCAAGAGCTATTATCATTACAACCTCCTTAAGGTTGGCAACCCTCAATGTTGGTTTTTGTATTACTTTTGACCAAGTTATATTTTTTTAACGACTGACCAAATTAATTGAACATTTAGATGAGTTATAACTATTTACCATTAGATAAAAATCCTACCGGTTTTCAACAGATAAAAAACTTACTGGCATACAATCAATTAGTCTCCATAACCTTTGATGCACACCACCGCATAACCAAATGCCGTGAATATTTAGATGATAAACTCAGCCGTTCGGGTGATTTATTTTACGGCATAAACACAGGTTTTGGTTTTTTGCAAAATGTGCAGATAGACAAAGCTCAATTGCAGGAACTGCAAAGCAACCTCATAAAATCTCATGCCTGTGGCATGGGAGAAGAAGTGCCGGCAGCTATTGTTAAGCTGATGATCGCCTTTAAAATAAAATCGCTCAGTTATGGCCACTCCGGCGTACAGACAGCTACAGTGGAAAGGCTGATGGATATGTACAACAACGATGTATTGCCTGTTATTTACACACAGGGTTCGTTGGGTGCTTCCGGCGACCTGGCACCGCTCAGTCATTTAAGTTTACCCTTACTTGGTTTGGGAGAAGTGTATCATGCAGGCGTAAAAATGCCTGCTGCAGATGCGCTTAAAAAATTTAACTGGCAACCCATTGAACTAAAAAGCAAAGAAGGGCTTGCTTTGATAAATGGCACACAGTTTATGACTGCTTATGGTTTGCATAACCTTATTCAGTGCGACAGGTTAATAAAATGGGCAAACATTATTGCTGCCATCAGTTACGATGCTTTTGATTGTACCACTGAGCCGTTGCATGAAAATATTCACGCCATTCGTGCGCACAACGGGCAGGTAACAACCGCTGCAACCATGCGCCAGTTATTAAGTGGCAGCGAAATAGC
>JANNYY010000096.1:0-11495 GCA_031410355.1 Chitinophagaceae bacterium
GGATTATCAAGCCCAACATAAAATACATTCATTTTATCAAGTGATATTGCAGCGCTGCTTGGCTGACCAACAGTGTAAGGTATGTCCTTCTCAACTTCTCCGCTGGTGCCATCTGGCTTTTTAAAATTTATTTTTACATGAGCCGTTCCTGAACCCGAAACTTTAAAAGTGTTAATGGCAACCCCATCTGCATCGGCTTGCTTTGAAACACCGTTAATGGTAATAGTAGGATTTGCGGCTGTACTAAAAGATCCAATACCCGCAGTTATTGTCATCTCTTCGCCTGGCATCAGGTAAGTAGAACTTGTACCAATTATTGGTTTAAACTGATCATAAACATACTCTACAGATCCAATTTTGCTATGACAATAACTTACAATTAAGTTTTCGGCATTTTTTACGTTATTTTGAAACTTACTAAGCATGGTAAGGGCAGCAACAGTGGGAGTCATGTGAAAGTAGCCTAAAGTAAAATCTTTTTTACCTTCTTTTGTCACTATAGGATCTGTGTTCACCGGAAAGTCTTTTCCAAATTTCAGCATAAATGAAGAATCTATTTGCAGCATCTGGCTTTTATAAGCATCTAATTTTGCTTTAAGCTCATCACCTTTTTTTTCAACTTCAAAAAGACGGGTAGATGCCTCTAAATTATCCTCCTTAAAACTTTCTTTTCCATCCTCTTTTATAACCAGGTCAGCATTTTTTTTCAAATTAGTTTTTAATCCCTCGATGTAAGTCATTAAATCTGCAGAAAGTTTTTTGGCTACCTCAGCCTTTGGTTGCCAAATTACAGCCTGTGCCTTATATTGAGCATCATTAAGCTTTTTTGAAAGTGACTCATATAAAGTTGCATTTGCATTTGCCAGGTTTGCACTTGAATTTTGAAGACTTTTATCCACCGTTTTAAAAGCTTCTAATATCTCGGCAGAAACGTTCAGTGCCAGGATAGCGGTCAACACCAGATACATAATGTTGATCATTTTTTGCCGGGGCTCTCTAGGTAAAGCCATAATATTTTAAATTTACTGTTGTTTAGGTTAAAAGGTTTTATTTGATCTGTTGGCATTATAAAAATTCAAAACACCAATGGTTAATTTATATTAACGCCCACCCTGCATTGCACTCAGCATATTACCATAAACTGAATTTAGTTTAGTAAGGTTATTGGCTAAAGCACCAATCTGCTCTTTTGCTTTTCCTGCATCTTCAACAGTCCCCATCATGGTTTGGCTGGCTTCGGCCAGTTTGCCATAGAAAGTATTTAACGACTTCAGGTGATTATTGCTTTCCTTTAGTTCCAGCTCGTAAATTGTATTTAATGAACCCAGGTTTTTGGTTAATACCTGTACCTGCTCGTGAAATCCTTTTGCACTATCTGCTGCATTACTGAAACTGCTCATGGTAGCCGCACTGCTTGCAAATGCTGTGGTCATACTTCCCAAAGCTGTAGTAGCTTCTTTTGTTTTATTGCTAAAATCACCTGTATTTTTAACCACATCACCAATCTCATGCATATTACCCACTGTGCTTTGCAGTTTTTGAAAACCTTCGCCCAGTTTTTTAAGGTTTGTAGGATTGATATCTGCCTGTTGTAACATCTTATCCATAGACATTAAAGATGGATTTTCAATTACATCTCCCGGTTCATCATCTTCTTCGTGATGCTTGGGTTTAACCCACTCAATGCCCGCATATACAAGAAAAATAGCAGTCTCAGTCCACATTCCAACGGTTAACATAACATCAGCAAAAGGCTGGTGCGTAAGTTTTGCCCACGCAGCAAATATAATTACTGCAGCTCCGGCGCTTACCAAAACATCAATTAAAGTTAAAAAGGTTCTTTTGTTGTGCGGCATGATTTAAAAATTTAGAGTTTTAAGTGGTGGTTATTTAAAGTTTAATTACACAAAAATTATACGGCACCTGCATACTTTTTACAAGTACCCTCAATAGATTTAGTTTTGAAAATAGTTTATTTTTTCTTGCCCTTTTTTTGAGCCGGAGGTAAATCAATTACACAACGAAAACCGATATAAGATTTAGCTGTATCCTGGTATTCATAAGCACGTGTTCCTGTTCTTAAGAAATAACCAACATCTTTCCAGCTACCGCCCCGTAATACCTTACGCTTATCACGTGGTTTATCCGTTTCTTTAGCGTTATACCTGATATCCGGGTTCATATCATGCTGGAAATTGTAAGCTCCTTCATAATATAAAGACGAGGTCCATTCTGCAACATTACCTGCCATATTATATAATCCAAAATCGTTTGGCCAGTAGGCATCGGCACGTACGGTATAAAAACCACCATCCTCGGGATAGTTACCCCGGCCTGGTTTAAAGTTAGCCAACAGGCAACCTTTTTTGTTTCTTAAATAATATCCACCCCATGGATAATCGGCCTGAGAACGGCCACCTCTTGCGGCATATTCCCATTCTGCTTCTGTTGGTAATCTAAAATCAGACTCTGCAGTCTTTTTCTTAGATTCCAGGTATGCATTAAGATAATGTGTTCTCCATTCGCAGAAAGCAGTAGCCTGTTTCCAGCTAACTCCAACTACAGGATAGTTGCCAAAAGCAGGGTGGCTGAAGTACTTTTTAGCCATGGGTTCATTATAAGAATAAGCAAAATCCCTTACCCAGCATAAAGAATCGGGATAAACTGGAATAGCTTTTTTTATAATAAATTTTGAACGGGGAATTGTAGCGTCTCTGTTTTGCGCAGCGGCCTTATAATCAAATATTTCTGATTGATAAACAATTTTGGTAGCATCAATTTCTTTTTTTCCAAAAAGACGGTTATCGGGTGTAACTATGATCGCATCTATTTTTTCCATAGTTGCTTTATCACCCCATTTAATTGCACCTGCTTTTTTCCAATCAATATATTCATTCCCATCAGTACCCTGCTTAACATACCCCATCAGCTTGGCAGCTATTGAATCTCTTACCCAATTGGTAAACTGGCGATATTCATTATTGGTAATTTCTGTAGCATCCATCCAGAATCCGCTTATGGAAACAGATTTATTACGTGCGGTAAGTGCATAACTCATGTCTTCATCACTTGAACCCATGTGGAAAGTTCCCGGCGGGATATAAACCATTCCCGGAGGTTTTGGTAAACTCCATTTAGAACCCGGCGCAACACCAATGAGCTGGCCCTTATCCACAGCGTAGCCGCTTGCTTTAGCCTTAGATTTGCCACCAGATTTTTTACAACTGGTAGTTAAAGATGTTAGAGCTATTACAGCGACGAAATAAAACAGCCTGTACTTCATAGTTTTTAACTTTGAGGGTATGGGGCAAATGTAATGATTATTTTGATTTATCATCATTTTATGGTTGATTCAATTATTAATTCTCACTAAAATTAGCTGCGAAATTTGTAAACGAAAGAAAAAATCAAATATTGTGTGTAAAAATCTGCTGCTATATTGTGTTTTTAAGTAATAAATTTAAGTTATCAATTTTTTAAATGTATAGCAGCGAATGGTTACTTTTTCATAGAATAAAATGAAAATGTAATTTCGTTTGTTTTTATTAATCAGCAAAATAAAAGGCTATTTATTTTTATTGCATTTTATAACGCTTGTTTCTAAAAAAAATACCCCTCATTTCACAAACAATATACTCTACTTAATTTTAAGTAAGATGTATAGAAACCCCAGATTGCCCCCATAATTAATTGAGAATATATAGGCTGGAACTGGTTTTGGAGCGTATATGTGGTTGTTTCGAAAATGTGATAATGCTATAAAAACAGGTAAGAATATTAAAAAATAACGCTTTCATTTGATCAATTTAATGTATCTAAAACATGCTGCGGGAGGCGATACTTTTATTTAAAAAAATAAGCAGCAAATACAACTTTAACTATTTCTTGCTAAGATCAAATAAGAAAACCTGCTTTTATCACTGTTTTAAAAAGAAAGATGGAGAGAACAAAGTTTTTAAACACTTAAATTGCGCTGTCTCAGTAGATGTTAAAGAATTCACAAAAAAGATTTGTATGACAATTCCGGGTCTTTTAAAGTCTTTTTTAATCTTCAAATTAAAGTAAAAGCACCATGTAAGTAAGAAATGCTGGTATATAGCAAACAACCTTTTTGCAAAGCCATTTATAACCCTATAATTCCAATTATTTCTTTTTTAAGGAGGTAAGATAAATTTCAAGGGCACTTACCATACTGGGCGCCTGGGGCTGTGGTGCCTTAATATCAAGTGTAAGGCCTGCATCTTCGGCAGCTTTAAAGGTATTTGCCCCAAATGCAGCAATGGTGGTGCCGTTTTGCTTAAATTCCGGAAGATTTTCCAGCAAGCTTTTTACACCACCGGGTGTAAAAAAGCAAATTACATCATAATTTCGGGCCATTACTTCTGTAATATCGTTACTGATGATCTTATACAGTACAGGTGTTGCGTGTTCGCAATTATGGGTTTTAAGCCAGTTGGTTATTTCATTATCAAAAGATTCGGAACACGGATAAAGAAACTTCTCATTATCCTTATGCTTATTAATTACGTCAAATAAACATTTATTGGTGCCATCGGCACTGTAAAAAACCTTACGTTTCCGGTATAATATAAATTTTTGAAGATACAGGGCAACAGCTTCAGTAATACAAAAATACTTGGTTTCCTGTGAAACACTTATTTTCATTTCGTCGCAAATACGGAAAAAGTGATCAATGGCATTCCGGCTGGTAAAAACAACGGCCGAGTAACTGGCAATATCAATCTTTTGCTTACGGAACTCTTTTGCCTGTATGCCTTCTACAACTATAAAGGGATGAAAATCAAGGTTAAGGCTGTGCCTTTTTGCCAAATCAAAGTACGGAGACTTATCGCCATCCGGTTTTGGCTGGGTAATGAGTACTTTTTTAACTGTTTTGCAAGCAGTTATAGCGTGGGTTGAACCGTTTTTAACCATAAAATGTTTGTGCGGTACTACAAAACTACAGATTTTTACTCAAATAAAGCATTAAGCCTTTGTAAATCAACATCAGGGGTAATATTTCAATCCCAATTATATAGAGGAAAAAATGAAATTTGCTGATTTTTAATTGGCTTTGTAAAAGACCATAAGACCGGAAAAAGCGTAATAAAAGGAAAATACCGATACCCATTAACGAAACCAACACCGCGATCTTAATAATTGAAGGATCAGAAAAGGATAGAATTATTATAAAAGGAACCAAAAATATACCGATGATCTTATTTATCAGAAAAACTACAAAAATATATGTATTCGTAACTTCTGCCAATCCGGTGATCCAGCCTGTAAACTTGAGTGTGCAAAATTTAATAAAATAAATTAATCCCGCCAACGTTATCGAAGAAAAGATCATTATCCATTTATTATCATTATTAATTAAACTAAACAGGGATAAAAGTATATACAGATAAATACCTCCGCTTATTACAAAAAAAAGATTAAAAAGCAGGGATGGTAATTTTGCCTGCAGCAACTGATCGGTTAACTGGCTTTGCCTGAGCGATGTATTAAAAAACACCCTGAACAGGTTAGTAAAATAACGTTTATATAAATATTTTAAAAAACCCAGGATTAAAACAATACCTGCAATAAGGTAAAACAGATCATCCTTTGATCTTACTTTCTTAAACTGAACTGCGAAGGAAACCGGCTCTGCATCAAGGTTTAGCAGTTTGTTTTTAAGCTTTAAACCCAAAACAGGCGCTTTTGAAACAACAAGTATAACTGAATCAACTGAATCGGCTATTGCCGTGTCTGGTATAGAATCATTTTGATTGGTGATTGAATCTCCATGATTGGTCAGAGAATCAGTGGATTGACCACGTAGTGACACAGCAAAAAAGAGCATACATAACCCCAGGAAAAAAATCTGCTTCACTTAAAAATAAATTTGCTGCAAAAATAGATGCTGTGGTTGAGAATTTTAAAAGTAATTGACATACCCAAAATGTATTTTGGATGCTTCACGCAGATTTAATTTTACATCGTTACGTTTACCTGCAGCATAGCTGATGTTTAATAACCCAAATTTAGTTTCAAAAGCCAGGCCAATACCGGCACCTATAAAATTATTGTTCACGTTTACCGCCTGGTATTTACTTTTTACCCAACCGGCATCTGTAAATCCAAATATATAGGAATTAAGCGCAAGCAGGTAACGGTACTCTGCTGATACAACGGCATATTGTGTTGCGTAAATACTTTCTTCACTAAACCCCCTTAATAGCTTATACCCTCCTATTTGAAAAAGCTCGTTCCGGAAAGTACCGGGGCTGACAAACATGCCTCCACTGAATGCTGTTTTTACTGTTGCTTGTTTACCAACCGGAAAAAAATGTGCAATTGCCGCTTTTATCCTGAACTGGTATGACCGGGCTTTTACCGAATCGTATAAACTCGCATAATTAAATGCAGGATCTTTTAAAGTCAGAATTTCATTATTCTTTTTAATATTTTTTATACCAACGGCTGCTGTAATTTTTAATTCGTTACCGGTGCGGGGGTTAAGCCGGTAATCGGTTTTATTCCAATCATACTCCAGGCCCACATTAACAGCTTTAACATCAATATTGGGAGGCAATTTTTTAGTAGCTTTTACCAGGTTAGTATCTACTCCTGTGCCCAATAAAAAACTGTTTTGCCATTGAACAAATATTTTACCTGATTGATTTACCGATAACAGGTATTGCAGGCCGGCCAGGGCATTAACCTGCAAAAATGTAGAGTCTTTTTTAAAAAGATCGAACAAAAAATCGAACCCAAAATTTGAATTAAAAATATAAGGCTGCTGAAAACCCATGTTAAGCCTTGGGGATTTTGGCTGCAACTGCTGCCATTTAAATAATATGGTTTCGCCATTGTTTAATGCGTTTTTTAAATCGAGGTTTACATCGGCAGTAAGTTGCAATTTACCCGTTGCACCCGCACTGGGCAAAAAGCCAATTAAAAAATTTGCCTGGCTGCTGCGTTTGGGTGCCAGGTAAAGATTGAGAATAGAACCCGAACCTAGCATAGTAATATCATTGGGTTGCACTTCCTGTAAATAAGGAAGTTCCAGCATGCGCTTACCTACCTGCTGCAGTTTTACTTTGCTGTATAAGCTGCCATTGGGTATTGCCAGGTAATGACCCAGGAATTTTTTAGATATTTTTGCTTTACCCAATACCCTGATACTGTCAACATGATACAACAATCCTTTATTTACTCTTAATAATGCTTCCATTTTCTCATCATCAAGCCTGATACTGTCTAAAAATATTTCGGCAAAAGGGTAACCGTTATTTTCATAATAATTTAACACCCGATCCTGCAAACTTAAAAGCTGTTGAATATTCAGCAGTTTACCGGCGTAATCTTTTTCTTTAAACCGGCTATCATCCATAGCGGCTTTTTCAATGCCTTCAGGTTTTAATTTTATCCATTGATATTGTTTGCCTAAAAATAAATGTATACGTGTAAAATTTTCTTTTTCAAAAATGCTGTCAACCGAAGCTGTAGGATAACCTTTGGAACTTAATAAAGAAGTTAAGCCATTAATATAGCTGCTGCATAACGCTTTGTTTGCAAAACCGGTTTGCAATTTTAATGGCTGCAGGTTAAAGGAACTATCTTTGTCAACAGGTTTAATGTGTAACTGCCAGGGGAGATTTTTTGTTGCCTGGGCATTACCATTTAAAACAGACAGTAAAATACCTGTACATAGCAATACAGGTTTCAGTATTTTAAAGGATATAAATTTAACATGGGCCATTAATAATCAAATCTAAAATAATATCCCGATACTTACCGGGACTAAAACCAAAATTCTTTGCCGGGCATTTATATTCATATACCTTTTTGCAAACAGGCCTGCCATTATTGTAATTTTCATTTCTCTACTTCGCTTGCGCAAAAAGAAAAAATGGTGGAGGCTATTGTGAAGGAAATAATGCACCGGCCCCCTCTTGAACTTCGTTCGTTCCCTTACCACGGAACCCTGAAGGAGGAAATGGAGAAGATGGAAGCGGAGAACATTATGAAGATTGAGAAAGAGATAATTTCTACTCTTTATTTTGGAGGAGGCACACCCAGTATTTTAAATGCTGATGAATTAAAATTAATTTTTAAAGCATTACATAACCGCTTTGCTTTTGCTGATGATATTGAAATAACCCTGGAAGCAAACCCCGATGATATTACTGATTTGAAATTACAGGAATGGAAATCTGTCGGCATTAATCGCCTTAGCGTTGGCATACAAAGTTTTGTAGAAAAAGAATTAATTTGGATGAACCGGGCACATACAGCCGATGAATCAATAACCTGTATTGATAAAATTAGAGAAGCAGGTTTTACAAATTTTTCTGTTGATTTGATTTACGGCTCTCCTCTTTTAAGTGATGCTGATTTGAAAAGAAATGTGGAAATGGTTATTAAAAAAAATATTCCCCATATTTCCTGCTATGCTTTAACTGTGGAGCCTAAAACTGCTTTATATAAAATGATTGCTTTACACAAAAAGGAACCTGTTGATGCTGAAAAACAAGCGCATCAATTTTTATTGTTGATGGACTGGATGGAACTGGCCGGATACGAACATTACGAGATCAGCAATTTTGCAAAACCTGGTTTAAGGAGCAAACACAATAGTAATTACTGGCTTGGAGAAAAATATTATGGCTTTGGCCCTGCGGCACATTCTTATTTTCCTTTTCTACCCGGTGAGTCACCCTCTCGGGGTGACTCACCGGGTAGAAAAGCCGCCAGCAGGCAATGGAATATTGCCAACAACGCTTTATACATTCAATCTTTACAACAAAATATAATACCTTTTGAAGAAGAAATCCTTACCGAAACACAGCAGTTGAATGAATACATTATGACATCGCTTAGAACTATGGAAGGATTGGACCTGGATTATGTAAGTAAAAAATTCGGGGATGATAAGAGTAGCAGGATATCAGTAGCAGGTAGCAAGTATGAAAGCACGGGGAAATTAAAAACTGTAAACCGTAAACTTATTTTAACAAAACCAGGAAAATTATTTGCTGATGGAATTGCTTCGGATTTATTTTTTTGAGTGGGTGTAATTCTTTCTCAGGTACTTCACAATTTCTGCTATTGTTAAGCAAAGCACCATAAAGATTAATACTGTACTGCTAATATTTGAAAATGAGAAAGGCATGTTTTATTTTTTCTACATTAAAGTTACTCCATTTTTATTTTTTGGGGCAGGTATTTCTACGTGATGTATGTTAAATCTGATAAAATTTGATAACCGATATGCAGTGGCTTTAACGCTAGGAGGGTTCAAAGCCCTCCACGCGTTTTTACGCTACACTAACGCCTCTTCAATTTTGTTAAATCCTTCTTTTGCAGGCAGGTTTTCCCACAAAATCTTATAAACGGTATCTGCAATGGGTATATCAGCTAATATTTTTTGATTGAGGATGTGAATACATTTACTGGCATTATAACCTTCAGCCACCATACTCATTTCCAACTGGGCTGCTTTTACTGAGTAACCCTTGCCGATCATATTACCAAATGCCCGGTTACGGCTGTGCAGCGAGTAACACGTAACCAACAGGTCGCCCAGGTAAACCGAAGCTGCATAATTATTTGCCCGGTGTTCTTCGGCGGGAGGACGCATTTCGGTATGCCCCACTTCAACATTTTTTATACCGGCCTTTTTTAAAAACCCCGCCATTTCATCAGCACAATTGGCAATAAATACACTCAAAAAATTATCGCCGTAATCAAGGCCGTGGGCAATGCCAGAGCCTACAGCAAAAATATTTTTTAAAACGGCTGCATATTGTACTCCATAGATATCATCATTTTCAACAGTATTTATATAACCGGTTTTAAAGCAGGCTGCAATTTCATGGGTTGCTTTTTCATCAATGCCAGAGAAAGTTAAATACGATAATTTTTCAGCCGCTACTTCTTCTGCATGGCATGGGCCAAGCACTGCAAAATAATTGCTCAGTTCTACATTAAATTCATTTTTAAGGTATTCATTCAGCAACAAATTTGTTTCAGGTAAAATTCCTTTTATAGCCGAGATGACTTTCTTTCCTTCAAAAATATTTTTGTCTAACCCACGCAAGGCATCATCGGTATATGCAGATGGAATAACAATTACAATACAATCGCTGTTTGTAATTACTTCTGCCCGGTTGGTTGTTAGTTTTAGTTTAGCTGTGTCGAAATGCGCCGCAGATAAATATTGAGGATTATGATGCCTTTCCCGCATGTATTTGATATGAGCTTCGCTCCTGTTCCACCAATAAATTGTATTGCCGTTATCGGTTAAAATTTTTGCTATGGCCGTACCCCAGCTTCCACTTCCTAAAATTCCGAAGGTCATATTTTTTGTTTGTGGTTTGTGGTTTGTGATTGGTGGTTGAAAAGGGATCCCCAAGTTAAAGGGTCTTAACTTCAAACCACAAACTACAAACAATAAACTTTTTACAATCCTAGTTTATCCACCGCCAGTTGGGCAGCTATCTGGCTGGCATCTTTTTTATTAAAACCTTTTGCTTCGGCAATCAACTCTCCATCAACAGTGGCGCCAATGGTAAATAACCTGCGGCCATTCTCAAATTTTTCATCCAGTGTTTCAAACTCCAGCGCCTTACCGTTTTTATTGGCCCAACCGTACAGCCGGTTTTTAATATTTATTTCCACATCTTCCAGGTCGTCCATAAACATGTGCGGCATAATGATGTATTTCTCCACCCATCTATGCGTACCGGCATACCCCTTATCCAGGTAAACCGCTCCTATCAAAGCTTCCAGGGTATTACCGAAGATCTGGGAGATCTTTAAAGCATTATCGTACTTGTTATAAAAAGTGATCTTTTTAAGGCCCATTTTTAAAGCAATCTCATTAAGCTTCTGGCGGTTTACCATTTTGCTTCTCATCTCGGTTAAAAAACCTTCGCCTTTGTATGGGTATTTTCTAAAAAGATAATGTGCCACAATGGAGCTTAAGACCGCATCGCCTAAAAATTCAAGCCTTTCATTATTTTCATCAGCGCCTTCCCTAACGCTGCGGTGACTGAGGGCAGTTTTGTAGAGTGTAACTTCTCCGGGTGTAAAACCAAGCACATTACTGAGTTGTTTTTTAAACTCACGGTTATGGGTTTGGCTTTTAAAAAAATCTTTTATGAATTGCAAGACGAATTAATTGTTTGCGTGAAATTATCTTATTTAAACCAAACTAAAATTAAGCAATTTTTGTTTTGGAAAAGATGTTCATTGAAAAGAGGGATAGAAAAACTATACAACATATTTTTTTACAATAACAGAAGCATTGTGCCCGCCAAAACCAAAAGTGTTGCTGAGGGCAGCATTTACTGTACGGTGCTGTGCTTTGTTAAAAGTAAAATTAAGTTTAGGATCAAGTTCGGGATCATCGGTAAAGTGATTGATGGTTGGAGGAACAATATCTTTTACCACAGCCATGATACAGGCCAGTGCTTCCAGCACACCCGCTGCGCCCAGGCAAT
>JANNYY010000097.1:0-1642 GCA_031410355.1 Chitinophagaceae bacterium
CCAACAAACCATGCATAATGATATAAGTTTGATATCCAATGCCAAATAGAGTTTTGGGATATAAAGCGTATTACTTCCTGCGTGGCTTTAAAAATTGATTTCAAGAAATAATAATTGTACGAATTGTTATTAAGATTTACCAGAAAATCTGTTAATCCAATTGTATCTAGAAAACCAGGCACATTTGGCAATATTCCTATAACCAAAGCTAAAGTTGCTTTCTTATTATATCCATTTTTGTACCCATACCTGCCCTTATGATCGTACATTTCACTAACAACTAAATTTTGTTTGCGGATAAAATAATAATCAGCGATCATAATTCCGCCTACCGGGCCAAGCAAACTTGAATAGGCAATCAGCCAGGTAAAAATATATCCATTGGGATCTGCAATTAACTTCCACGGAAAAATTAAAATACCGATAACACCAGTTATGTAACCACCTGTTCTGAAATTAATTTTCGTTGGAGATAAATTTGAAAAATCATTTGCCGGACTTACAATATTAGCTGCAATATTTGTAGCCAGTGTTGAAATAGCCACAGCGATCATCGCAACGCTCACCAATAATTTATTTTCGAATTTACCGGCAAGCACCACCGGGTCCCAAATGGTTTCTCCATAAATAATAAAAGTAGCCGATGTAACCACCACACCAATAAATGCAAACAAAGTCATGGATGGTGGTAAGCCAATTATTTGTCCTTTGATCTGTGCATCCTGGCTTTTTGCATAACGTGTAAAATCAGGAATGTTTAAAGAGAGTGTTGCCCAAAAACCAACCATACCCGTTAATGCAGGAAAGAAATAAGCCCAGAATGCCGGGCCTGATAATTTTGATGGTTGTGATAATATTGGCCCCAATCCATTACCTGCATTGATTGCCCAAAATAATAAAGCCAGTGCTGCCAATGGTAAAAAGAATGCTTTAAAAACCAATAATTTTTTTATGCTTTCCACACCCAGGTAAACCACAAACATATTAAGCAGCCAGAAAAGAAAAAAACAAATAGCAGGACCGGTTTGCAAACCAAATGAATCAGGAAAGATTTGTGGCAAGGTTGTTAAAGATGGAATCCAAAGTTTCATCATTTGGTAAATGGCAAAACCGCCGATCCATGTTTGAATGCCAAACCAACCACAGGCAACAATGGCTCTTAACATGGCCGGAATATTGGCACCCTTTGTTCCAAAACTTGCCCTTGCAAATACAGGAAACGGTATTCCGTATTTTGCGCCTGCATGCCCGTTTAAAATCATTGGTATCAACACAACTGTATTACCGATAAAAATAGTGAGTATAGATTGCCACCAGTTCATGCCGCCTTCAATCAGTGAACTTGCCAGCATATATGTAGGAATACACAGGCTCATGCTTATCCATAAGGCTGCATAGTTCCAGGTTCCCCAGGTGCGCTTGTTTGGCGGAATGGGTGCAAGGTCTTCGTTAATGAGCGATGATGAACTGTTTTCTAACATTTATTTTTACAATATTTTTTATAAAAAATTCTGTAATGCCGAATAAAGAAAAAATGTACAAGAGTGCGACGCCAATAAAGTTTAATAGCAGTACTGAAGCTTAGTACATAAAATTCATTTTAGAATTCTCTCTTTGGTCGAAATGACAAATTAATCAACCC
>JANNYY010000098.1:0-24295 GCA_031410355.1 Chitinophagaceae bacterium
GTCATCAATAAAACCAATGGTACCCAGCCAAACTGTACACAGCAACATAAGCCGTATATAAACCTTATCGAGATTTGCCAACAAAATTGTTGGTATTAATATGGCAAGCAGTATGATGAGGCCA
This sequence comes from Chitinophagaceae bacterium, assembly GCA_031410355.1. GTDB lineage: Bacteria > Bacteroidota > Bacteroidia > Chitinophagales > Chitinophagaceae > Ferruginibacter. The sequence continues at coordinate 125 of JANNYY010000098.1, forward strand.
CCCATTGTTGGGGTTCCTTTCTTTTCTTTTTCACCCTCCAGGCCAAGGTCCCGTACCGATTCGCCCAATTGTTTTTTCTGTAAATATTTAATTAATGTTTTCCCATACACTGTGGTGATTACCAGGCTCAATATCATGGCCAGCAGCACCCTGAAGGTGATGAACTGAAAAAGATTGATACCCGGAAACCGGAAACCTTCTTTAGCTAGCCAATGAAAAATGTAATACAACATAAATTCAGTTTGCAGTTAGCAATTCGCAGTTTGCAGACTGGCAATTGCCAACTGCCCACTGCAAACTCCTAACTTGGTCATTTTTCTAACATTTCAAACATTTCATTCAAAATCTTCTTATCATCAAAATCATACTTCACGCCTTTTATATCCTGGTACTTTTCATGTCCTTTGCCGGCAATCAAAACAATATCATCGTTATTAGCCAGGCTCACTGCTGTTTTAATAGCTTCCCGCCGGTCGGCAATGGAAATCACTTTTTTTTTTGTTACTGCATTAACGCCTCCCTGCATGTCTTTTAAAATTTCCAGCGGGTCTTCGCTTCTTGGGTTATCAGAAGTGAAGATCACTTTATCACTGTACTCACAGGCTACTTCGGCCATCACCGGGCGTTTTGTTTTATCCCTGTCGCCACCGCAACCAACCACGGTAATAATTTTTTCATTCCCCTGCCTTAAATTTTTTATGGTTGCCAGCACATTTAATAAGGCATCGGGTGTATGGGCATAATCAACTATTCCTTTTATTTTTTCTTTCTTACTCACCATGTAATCAAATCTTCCTTCGGCTCCATCAAGGCAGCTTAAAACCTGCAACACATTGTCCTTATCTTCTCCCAGGCAAACGGCTGTGCCATACACAGCCAATAAATTATATGCATTAAATTCTCCTATCAGCCGGAAATAAACTTCCTTGTCATTTACCGTCATGTGCAATCCTTGCAGGCTGTTATCTAAAATCTTTCCTTTAAAATCAGCCATGGTTTTAAGGCTGTAGAAATATTTTTTTGCATTGGTATTCTGCAGCATCACTGCCCCCCTTTTATCATCAGCATTGCTTATAGCAAAAGCGGTGGCCGGCAATTTATCAAACCACGATTTTTTTACCCTGATATATTCATCAAATGTTTTGTGATAATCAAGATGATCGTGTGTGATATTGCTGAACAATGCTCCCGTAAACTGCAATCCGGTTATCCTGCCCTGGTGTATGGCATGGCTGCTGCATTCCATAAATACAAATTCGCAATCCTCATCAACCATCTGCTTAAGCAAGGCATTAACAGTAACTGCATCTGGCGTTGTATGTGTTGCAGCAATTATTTTATCCCCAATTTGATTTTGCACCGTGCTTACCAATCCACATTTGTAACCCAGGGCAGTAAAGAGTTTCCACAAAAGTGTTGCAATGGTTGTTTTACCGTTTGTGCCGGTTACCCCAACCAGTTTCAATTTCAAAGAAGGTTCACCATAAAAATTATGGCTCATGTAACCCGCAGCATCAGCCGCATTTTCTACCTGTATGTATGTAATATTTTCGTTGATGGCAGATGGCAGTGTTTCACAAACAATTGCAAGCGCACCTTTTGCAACTGCATTCTCAATAAATTCCTCTCCATTTGTTTTAGTGCCTTTTAGTGCAATAAAGCAACTGCCGGGTTTTACGTTACGTGAATCAATCTGCAGATCAGTTACGGCAATATTGGTACTACCCTTTACAGAGCGGATAGAAACTTTATATAGTATGTCCTGCAGTATCAATTAAGTATTAAAGCGATGTTTTGTTTTTTATAAAAATTTGTTCCTGCTGCCAAAGACTGGTTAAGTACCCTGCCCCTGCCTGTTGTGGTAACTTTCAATCCCATATTCTCCAGTAAATAAACCGCATCTTTCAAACCCATTCCTACCACATCAGGTGTTACAGAACCGGAGGTTGATGTAAGCGGTTTATTCAGCATTCCTGAATTATTTTTTATTTGTATTGATCTCCAATAACCGGAAACTGCCGAATCAGTATAAGACAGATTTAAAGAAGTAAAAATTGAAGCGAGTTCATTTTTCATTCCAAAATAATTATACTGGTTACTGTCGGGTTTATTAACAGCCATGTATTTTTTTGAGCCCAGGTAACTGCCGTAGATCCTGTCGCTTATTTCTTTAAACACAGTACCCGATACATCTGCACCATATATCTTTATTGATTCTTTACTGTTTTGAATAACTACAGCCATGGTATATTTTGGCTGGTTGGCCGGAAAATATCCAATGAAAGAAGCCTGGTAAATTTTATTTCCTTTATTATACCCCCTGTTATCCAAAGCGGTTACCGCAGTACCCGTTTTGCCGGCTATCTGGTATGCAGAATCTTTTATTTGCCTGGCGGTACCATGTTCATCCTCTACCACACCCAGCATGCATTCCTTAAGCTGGGCAAGGGTTTCATCGCTGCAAATTTTATCAACCAATACTACCGGCTTAATTGATCTTACTTCTACACCAAATTGTTTTATTGAACTAACGAGGTAAGGTTTCATCATTTTACCATTGTTGGCAACAGCATTGTACAACATCAGCATGTGCAATGGCGTAACCAATTCTTCGTAGCCGTGGGCCATATAAGGAATGGTGGTTTTAGACCAGCTCCGGTTTGTTGGCTTCTTAATTGTTGGTTTACCTGATGCTGCGGTAAGGTCAATCCCGGTTATTGTATCTAACCTGAATTTGTGTAAATGATCAATAAATTTTAAAGGCTGGCTGTGATAATACTCATCGGCTAATTTTGCAAATGCCACATTACTGCTTCTTTCAAATGCTTCTTTAATGGTTAGTTCATTAGCGCCTAAATGAGAATCCCTGATCGTTAAACCATAAAATTTTTTCTTTCCGCCTTCAACATCAACAACCGAATTAATGGTTACATATTTATCTTCAAGCAAACTCATTAATGTTGCCAGTTTAAATATTGAGCCCGGTTCAGTTGCTTTACCAATTCCATAATTTAAATCTTCATCATAAATACTATTACCGTCTTTATCTTTCATGGCAGTCTTCTTGTCTGCATTCATTCGTTGCCCTAAGTTGGCAATCGCTTTTATTTTACCGGTAGCGGTTTCCATAACAATGGCTGTACCGTGCAAGGAATTATTGCCGATCATCATCCTCATTAAAGCGCTTTCGGTAACATCCTGTATGTAGGTATCAAGTGTTGAAATAATATCTTTCCCGTTTTCCGGATCTACTATATCACCACCATCAACAGGCATGTAAGCACCGGCCATATATCTTACTAATTGCTGGCCTGTTTTACCTTTCAGTAAACTATCGTAACGTTGTTCCAGCCCCACATTCTTTGCGTTATCTCTTGATAAACCAATGGTACGGTTAGCCAATAAAACATAAGGGTTGATACGTTTATCTTTTTGTGTAATGATAAAGCCGCTTTTGTTTTTACCCAGTTTAACCAGCGGAAAATCACGCAGCTCTTTATATTGTGTAAATGATATTTTCTTTTTTAATGGATAGTACCGGTCTTTATTTTTATAACCCAGTTCCATTTCATGCTGGTATTGTTGGGGTGTTTTATCGTTAAAAAGATTTGAAAGGCAAATGCTTAAAGTATCTGCCTGGGCCTTAAATCTTTTTCCATCTTTTTCCCTTAACCCTTCCGCAGCAAAATCTATATACACATCAAAAACAGGGATGGATGTGCTTAACATATTTCCATCTTCGCTATAAATGGTACCACGTTCTGCATCAATGGGCAGATACTTCAAATGCATACTGTTGTCCATATTAGTCCAGAAAGTTCCCTGCACCTGCTGAATATAAAAAGCCTTGCCTATAACAATTATCCCAAGGATAACCATACCCAGGAAACTGAGATAAACCCGCCATAGTATGTCTTTTTTTATTTCCATAATCTGCACCACCAGCCCCCTCTATCTCCCCCAAGGGGGAGGAAATCGGGAAGATTGTGTTTTACTTTTTATTTCTCTAAATTTTCTTCCAATTTATCATTTTCAGATCGCTACTATCTACACATCGGTCTCCTACTTTTCCTCCCCCTTGGGGGAAATAGAGGGGGCGCCCAATACCACAGGCGGCTTTGTTAATTCTTTTAATCCCAATGGTTCTACCGCCTTAATTAATTCACTGGCTTTGCTTCTGAAGATCACATCGCTTTTAACTGTCTTATATTCGTACTCCAGTTCTTTAATTTTTTTTTCTGTTATATTAATTTTTAAAATCAGTTTATCGGCATAATGGCCGTTATAGATATACAGCACAGCCAGTAGGGTTAAAAACAAAAAGAAAGGGATATTTTTAACCACCCATTTGTGGCTGATGAGCTTCTTCCAGTCAAGCTTCTGACCGGTTGCGGGCTGTTCCTTTATTTCGTTTTCATCTGCCATGTATATTGTTTCTATTTTGGCCCCCTCTATCTCTCCGCCGCGGCGGAAGGAAATGGAGAAGATCACGTTTTATTTTCTTAAACTTTTACTTCATTTCTGCCACTCTCAATTTTGCACTTCGTGACCTGCTGTTTTCTTTTAATTCCTTTTCGCTTGCGGTAATGGGTTTTTTTGTAATTACCTTAAAGGGATTTTCAAAACGATGTCCATAAATATTATCAGTGGCAGTGTCTTCAAAAGTACCGTCCCTAAAAAAGTTTTTTACAATCCTGTCTTCAAGAGAATGAAAAGTAATGATCGCCACTCTTCCACCGGGCTGTAACATTGTTGCTGTTTGTTCAAGCAATTCTTTTAAGGCACCCAGTTCGTCATTCACTTCAATACGCAGTGCCTGAAAAACCTGTGCAAAATATTTTTGAGGATTACCTTTTACCACTGCCTGAACTGTAGTTTTAAATTCATTGATGGTTCTGATGGGAGCCAGCAAACGTTGCATTACAATTGTTTTTGCCAATGTTTTAGCATTGGTTACTTCGCCATACTGTTCAAACATTTTATGCAACTGTACCTCTGAGAAATTTTTAAGTATATCTGCGGCTGTATTGGTTTGGCGCTGATCCATACGCATGTCAAGCGCAGCATCAAAGCGAATGGAAAAGCCCCGGCCTGCCTCATCAAACTGGTGACTGGAAACGCCAAGATCGGCAAGAATGCCATTTACTTTTGCTGTTTTATGTAACCGCAAAAACCTTTGCAGGTGCCTGAAATTTTGAGGAATAAAATTTATCCGTTCATCATTTGGCATGTTCTTCCTGGCATCTTCATCCTGGTCAAAAACAATCAGCTTTCCGTTTTCATTTAATTGCTTCAATATGGCAAGGCTATGCCCGCCACCGCCAAATGTGCAATCAACATAAACCCCATCGGGCTGAATGTTTAAACCATCCATGCATTCGTTCAGCAAAACCGGCGTGTGATATTCAGGGAATTTGGAATTGGGAATTAGTATGTCAACTTTTTTCTGTTTCATTCCGTTTTACTAATTACAAATTCCTAATTACTTACCTTATTCATCACTTCATTCGCCAGATCACTGAATGATTGTGGTGTAAAAGTTTCAAAGAACTGCATATACTTACTTTTATCCCAGATCTCAATTTTGTTAACCGCCGAAACCAATACGATGTCTTTATCCAGCCCTGCATGTTCGGTAAGGTTTTTTGGCACCAGCAACCGGCCTGCAGAATCAAGTTCTAATTGTGTGGCTCCGTTTAAAAAATACCGCCTGAATTCTCTTACCTTAGGGTCAAAATCATTTAGTTTGCTGATCTCCGAAAAAATAGGATCCCAACTTTGCTGCGGGTATAGAGTGAGGCATTTTTCAAAACCCCTGTTGATGATAAAATGCGAAGCACCTTCTTCCGGCAATTGCTTTTTAAAGCCAGCCGGTAAAAGAAAGCGCCCTTTAGCATCTAAAGTGGCCTCATATTCACCGAGGAAACCTATCATTTTCAAGTATTTAGCAAATTAAATAACATACACTCCCACAAAATAACACTTTTTCCCACTTTATAATCACATTTTGGGGAAAGTTTTTTATCCACAGCCCCGTATTGCTTAAACGGTATGGTTTTAAGCTGAAAAATGGCAATAATGATGTGGATTGAGTGTGGAAAGCTGTGGATTACTGTGCATTAAGTTTGATTACAAATACCAAAAACTAATTTATATGGAGCAAGCAGGCTATTCGGGAACACCACTAATTAAAAAATTAGGGATAAAACCAGATATGAAAGTTTTGATTCTACATGCACCCGAAAATTATTTTCAATTGCCGGGGATGAACATTTTAAAACAGTTTATTACAAATAATGATACGCCGGATCTTATTCATCTTTTTGCAAAAGACACTGCAGTTTTTATAAAAGAAATGAAAACTGTTTTAAGGCTTTGTAAAAAGAATACTTCCATGATTGTCTGGGTATCCTGGTATAAAAAAAGTGCAGGGATTTTATCAGACTTATCTGAGAATATCATACGTGATTTTGCTTTACAGCATAACCTGGTTGATATTAAAGTTTGTGCTGTGAGCAACGAATGGAGCGGATTGAAATTGGTAGTGCCGGCTGCTAAAAGATGATATTACTTTGGTAATGGCATGGTTATAATGAAACAGCTTCCTTTACCTAAAACACTCTCGGCTTTTATATGGCCATGATGTGCATCTACCATTGTTTTTACATAACTGAGGCCAAGCCCAAAACCCTTTACATTGTGTACGTTACCGGTATGGGCCCGGTAAAATTTTTCAAATATCCGGTGCAGGGTTTCTTTATTCATACCAATACCGTTATCCTCAATTTTTATTTTAAGGTGGTGGCCCGAGTTTTTTGTGCTTAGCTTGATATGCAGGTTTTCTTTTGAATATTTTACTGCATTATCAAGCAGGTTATTTATTACGTTAGTGAAGTGAACCTCATCGGCTAAAATCAAATCATTTTCTGCATCCAGTTCCACATCAATCTTCCCGCCTTTTTCTTCAACCTGTAAATTAATATTGTTTAATGCACTGATGATAAGATCGTGGGCCAACAGCCTTTTGAGATTTAACTGTACTTCCTTCCTGTCCAGCAAAGCCGCCTGCAGTATCGTTTCCACCTGCTTGTTCATGCGTTTATTTTCTTCTTTGATAATACCGGTAAAATAATCTGTCTTTTCTTTGTTGCCGGTAACTTTTTCATTTTTTAAAGCATCAACAGCAAGCGATATGGTTGCCAGGGGCGTTTTAAATTCATGCGTCATGTTATTGATAAAATCTGATTTTATCTCGCTCAGTTTTTTCTGTTTTAATAAAGTACGTATGGTGATAAAAAAAGCAGTAGTGATAATTATTGTAAAAAGAATGGCACCTAAAATAAACCAGATCATTTCTTTCCATATCAACCCTTTTTGATGTGGCACAATTATAAAAAGCAATTCTTCACTTACCAGGTTTTCAAAATTACTGCCACTTTCGGGTTCTAATGCAAATACATGATTTATATTATTGGCAGAATCTAAATAGTATTTGTAAAAATCGGTACTGTACACCTGATCGCCGTTAATTGAATTAACGCTTACATTAAATTCAAATGGATAATCCTTCAGATTATTTTTATTAAACCCCATCCGGATGATGTCTGATATTTCATCTTTTGAAAATCGTTTTATTACAGATGGTTTAAAATATTGCATCTGTAGTTTATCTCCGGGAAAAAGCAGGTCGCTCTTTCTTGTCATGGGCATTAATGAAGTTTTTTCCTGGGTTAATATGGTAGCTGCATAACCAAGTGCCCGAACAATATTTTCCTCCACCTGTTTATCTTTTATATCCTTTGCACTCTTTATCCACATGTATTGAAAAAAGATCAGGCCCAGCAATGAGAACAGAATTAATATTGTTATGACCGGAAAAATTTTCTTCATGCCTGTAAAGGTAAATCAGTATTAACCAGTAAGGTAATTTAAAACTGATAAAGTTTAAATTTAACTAAGGTTTAAATTTTTTCAATAAAAAAAACAAGTGAACGACAGTATTCTTGCAATTAAATATTACTTTAGAAATATGATTGAACCTGCAGCAGGCATATTATTAATTGCGGACCCTTTTTTAAAGGACCCCAATTTTTTGCGTACCGTGGTACTTTTATGTGAGCACCAGCAGCAGGGCAGTTTTGGATTTGTTTTAAATAAACAGATTGAACAAACTTTGGATGAACTGATAACCGGCCTTGAAGGATATAGTTTACCTGTTTATTATGGCGGTCCGGTACAAATGGATACCATTCATTTTTTACATCAGTATCCCGACCTGATCCCCGAATCGGTTAAAGTTAGTAATGATATTTATTGGGGAGGAAATTTTGAAACAGTGACAGCACTGATAAAAAACAAAAGTATTGATGTTACTAAAATTAAATTTTTTATCGGCTACAGTGGCTGGGGTGATGGCCAGTTAACAACTGAACTTAAAGAAAAAAGCTGGCTTACTGTATCTGCAAACCGCAAATTGGTTTTTAATACCGTTCAAAATGAAATATGGAAAGGCAGCCTGCAGGCGCTCGGCGGCGAATATGAAATGATGATCAACTTCCCTATTGACCCGCAATTGAATTAAATCGTGAATCGTCAGTCGTGAATCGTGAGGGCAGCTCAAAATTAAAGATAGTTTTTACAAGTTACTGCTCTCTGCATTCCCTAACTCACGCCTCACTACTCAGCATTCATATCTCACTAAGAACTTCCACAAATAATTTACTCAATTTTTCATCTGCTTTACCTGCTACCGCAATTATTTCTGCAATATTTACGGGTTTTAAATTATCCGGATCACACTCATCAGTTATTACACTTACAGCCGCACAGGGTAAACCAATATGATTTGCTACAATTACTTCTGGCACCGTACTCATACCAACCATATCTGCGCCCATGCCCCGCAGGTTTCTGTATTCAGCTCTTGTTTCCAGGTTGGGGCCGGCAACTGCTACATAAATACCCTGCTTTATTTGTATTGATAAATTTTCTGCAGCAGTGGTAATTTTTTTATTCAACATCGAATCATAAGGACAACACATATCAACAAAACGATTTCCAAAACCAGGATCATTCAAACCCCGCAAAGGATTTTCGGGTTGCTCATTAATATGATCGGTAAGCAAAACCAAATCCCCTTTTTTATAATCCGGGTTCATCCCTCCGGCTGCATTGCTGAGTAACAAATATTTTATGCCAAGTTCTTTCATAACTCTTACCGGAAAAGTAACCTGCTGCATACTATAACCCTCGTAATAATGAAACCTGCCCTGCATTACAAGCACCGGCACATTATGTATAGTACCATAAATAAGGCAACCTTTATGAAACTCAACTGTAGCTTCCGGAAAATTGGGAATCTCCTTGTAGGGAATTGTTACCTGCACATCTACATTACTAACTAATGCCCCCAAACCTGTACCAAGCACAATACCTGCAACAGGATCATCAATACCTTTTGCTTTTAAGAATGCGGCACATTTTTTTACTTCATCTAACGAATAAGCCATAAATTAAACCATTTAAAGTGAATTTACGTACATTCAAACATAAAACCTTACACCTTAAATTAATGAAATTTTTTGCACTAATATTTTTATTGCTTCCGGGCTTTATATATTCCCAAACCGGGTACAAAACAGGTGACATTGTACCTGATCTGAAAATCACCAAATTGCTTAACTATTCTTCAACTTCTACCTCTTTAAATAAAATATATAGCACCATAACTATTGTTGATTTTTTTGGCACCTGGTGTGCTCCTTGTATAAAAGCACTTCCCGAACTGCAGGCTTATAAAAATAAGTTTAAAGAAGATATCAGCATTTTACTTGTATCAACAGAGGCAGAAAGTAAACTGGCTAAATTTATAAGCAGCAGGCAGCCATTTATTTTTCCGATGGTTGTGGATGAGGATAATTTATTTACCAATAACTTTAAGCCACCATCTTACCCATACACCGTGGTGCTTGATAAAAATTTAAAAGTTTTATCTATTACAAATGCAGCCGATCTCTCTGAAACTATTTTACAAAAATTGATAAATGATGGAAAGCAAATTATGGAAACAAAACCAGGCAGCCCTGCGCCAGTTAATCAGCCTGTAACAAATACAGTTACAAAAGCATACATGGCAAGTACTAATCCGCTTGTAAAGGTATCGCAGGATTTTATGTATGCTGCCAAAACCAATGAAGATGTAACAACTTATATAAATCAACTGAAGGATTTAAAGTATGATGAATTACAAAAGAATTTAAAAACTGATGACGATAAAAAATCATTCTGGATAAACCTTTACAATGCATACACCAATGCCTCTCTTCATAAAGATCCCGATCAATACAAAAACAGAAACCAGTTTTTTACATCCAAAAATATTATTGTTGCCGGCAAAATCTTCAGCCTGGATAAAATTGAACATGGTATTTTAAGAAGAAGTAAAATAAAATGGAGCCTCGGTTATTTTTCAAAACTTTTTCCGGATAAAACGGAAAAAGATTTGCGGGTAGATAAATTAGACTACCGGATTCATTTTGCCTTAAACTGTGGTGCTAAAAGTTGCCCTCCCATTGCTTTTTATAATCCCGAAAATTTAAACACACAACTGGATGTTGCTACCAAGGCATATCTTAACGCTGAAGCAATATACAATAAAGCAAATAATTCATTGGAATTGCCGGCATTGCTTAACTGGTTTAGAAGGGATTTTGGCGGCAAGAAAAAAATTATCGGCCTGGTTAAAGAACTACATATTATCCCTGCTGAAACCAAGCCAGAAATTAAGTTCAAAAAATACGACTGGTCGCTATATTTAGATAATTTTAAAAAATAAAGGCATGCAGCCTGGAAAACCTATGGTGGCAAACAAAAAGTTTGCATTAATGCTAAAGCATTTATTATCAGAAAGTATACCACAAGCTGATATTGATTTCGTGAAAGCGCTGCCTGCCGATGCTTTGTTCATTGATACAAGAAGCGAAAATGAACATAATGTAAGCAGTATTTCCGGAGCTATTAAAGCAGGTTTTGAAAATTTTGATATCAATTTGCTGAAATCTGTAAACAAAACCCGGTTGATAATTGTGTTCTGCTCTGTAGGTTTGCGAAGCGAAAAGTTATGCAGGATATTATTGGAGGAAGGTTATACCAATGTGTACAACCTATATGGTGGCATTTTTGAATGGGTTAACCAGGGTTTGCCGGTTGTTGATAGTTTAGGTTATCCTGTAAAAGTCGTTCATGCATTTTCACCCTTGTGGGGTATATGGGTAAATGGGGTAAAAAAAGTTTATGGTTAAATCTGTGTTCATCTTTTTAACGTTTATAGCTGAGGTTACACTACACAAAAACGATTTTTATTGAAATCGCAAACTGCCTTATTACTATTTTCCCGTTCTGCCAGGGCTGAAGCTGCTGGCAAGAAAATATTTTTATCTTCCAGAAAAAATAAAAAAGCAACAGCCAAACTGGTTGACAATGCTTTTAAACTTGCAGCCGAATCAGGACTTCCCTGGTATGTGTCAGATGAAACATCGCAGCAAGGAAATGATTTTGGCGAAAACCTGGTAGCAGCCATTGCCCGTATTTTTAATAAAGGGTATAAAAAAGTAATTGTAATTGGCAATGATTGCCCGGCATTAACTCAAACAAAATTACAAAATGCCATTAATGAATTACAACAGCATGATTGGGTACTGGGACCAACATCCAAAGGTGGTGTTTACCTTATGGGATTATCTGTAGATTCTTTTAATGAAACAGATTTAAAAAAAGTAAGCTGGCAGTCAACGCTTGTTTTCTCACAATTGAGTTGCAACATGCTTACCTGCGGTAAGTGTGCAGTATGCCTTAATGTGCTGGATGATATCAACGTCGAAGCAGATATCATTTCTTTCTATAAAAAATTAAGATCCTTCAACTCACTCGTCCTTTTTCTCATAAATCTTTATGTATCGCGTTTCTTTGAATTCAATTTATTTGAACCCAAAGTTTTATATGCATATAAACTTAATGACAACAGCAGGCGTGGCCCACCTTTAAACAAGTACCTTTTGTGTTGATTGCAATATGCAGCAATCAATCATTTCAATAACTAAACTGTTAATATCTGGGGTTTAAAATTTTATCATTCCCGAAAAGGGAGGTGAAATTTTATAAAAAACTCTTTTTGTCAAAAGGCCTGCATGGTCTCCAAAAACGAATAAATATTATGAAGAAAATATATTTACTATCGATAAGTATTTGTCTTACATTTTTTGCCCACGCGCAACTGGAGTTTAAAATAAAAGTGTTGAATTCGTTAGAATTAAAACCGGTACAAGGGATGGCGGTAAAAATAAAAGATGTAAAGACGAATACCATATTAAAGGCAGCTACCAACCAGGAAGGCATCGTTGTATTCAGCAATCTGCCTGCAGGCAAATACCAGATTATTACTGCTGAAGAAGCAGGCTATTTTAAATTGGAAGAGGAAGTAAATCTTCAAAAAAATAACCAGACATTTACTACCTATTTAACACCATTAAACCTTTCGCTACTTGATGCGGTAATAGTAAACAGCCGTAAAAGGCCACTCCTGAACACAAAAGATGCAACTGTTTCCTCTTATATCAATAAATCAGAAATTGAAAAATTACCTATTGAAGGACGAGATATTACCAAAAGTTTTATCCGCCTCCCCAACATTACTTTTGCAACATTGGGTTATAATGAATCGCCTCAAATTACCATCAATGGCGGTAACCCTATTTATACCAATTACCTGATAGATGGTATGGATAATAACGAGCGGTTTTTGGGTAACGTAAAATTTAATACCCCGTTTGGTTTTACAGAAAGCGCTACCATACTTACCAATAATTACTCTGTAGAATATGGCAATACCAGCAATGGTATTGTTAACGTTGCCACAAGAAGTGGCAGCAATAAATTTAGCGGCGAAGTTTTTTATGTAACAAGGCCCGGTAAAGCCATTGACAGTAAATCATCTTTTGCCGCATTGGATCTTTACGGCAACCCCGTTAAAGATGGTTTTCAGCGGCAACAATTGGGCGTGGGCATTGGCGGTGCCATTGAAAAAGATAAAACTTTTTTTTACGTAAATTTTGAACAGACGAACGATATAAAAGACAACCTGTTGAACTCGCCTGTTTTGGGTATTAACGAAACGGTAAGAGGGAAAAATTATTTTAGTTACGCCTCTGCAAAAATTGATCAATACTGGAACAAAAATATACACAGCAGTTTACGGGCAAATTACGGAAGTTTTGATATTGATGTACAGGCAGGTGGTACCACAGGAGGCATACTTTTTCCTTCAGCCGCTTCTACTGAAAAAAACAGGACATATTTAGTTGCATTAAAAAATGATTATAAAATATCCAAAAAACTGAGCGGAGAAACCAATTATCAAAAATCTTATTTTAACTGGAATTACAGGGTTAATCCACTCTTTGGCAAAGCCGGTGTAACTGTGCAGGGCCCTACTGGTATTGCCATCGCCAATATAGGACCACAAAATTATATTTTTGACGATGATGAAAATACCCACCAGCTTCAACAAAAATTTAAATACACTGCCGGTAAACATACCTTTAAAGCGGGGGCAGAATTTACCAGCTCTGATTTTAAATTATTAGGTGCCGGCAATGCATATGGTTTTTACACGGTTCGTCTTAACCAGGCACAGGTAGATGCACTTAAAGCACAGAATATCGGAAGCGGATTAGATATCGAAAACATACCTTCCAACGTGCAGGTAATAAATTACCAGGTTGACCTGGATAAAAAAATATTTGGGGTAAGGCAAAATGTTTTCAATATTTATGTAGAAGATAATGTTGAAGTAAATAAAAAATTAAACCTCAGCCTTGGCCTGCGTTACGATTATGATAATCTTTCCAAAGCTGGAAGTACAAAAGGAGATTATAATAACATAGCACCGCGTTTTAGTTTTAATTATAAAATTGATAACAACAATATTATTAAAGGAGGCTGGGGAATTTTTTACGATAAAATAAAATATTCTGTTACCAGCGATAACCTGCAGTTCAGCAATAACTCAGATAATTTTAAACTGGAATTAAAAGAACTGCAGCGCCTGGGATTATTAAGCGCCAACGCAGACCTGGACAGGATCACTCACCCGGGAAACCTGCGTGCATTTTACGACCAGGGTTCTGCACCTGCTTACCTGCAGGGGCAAACATCCGAACAGGCACAGGGCAACAGGGCTTTACAATCGGGTGCAAACTTCCGTATAAAAAATCCGGATGGATATGATAACCCATATAGCAGCCAGTTTACTTTAGGCTATCAAAGAAAATTAACCGAAGTACTGGTTTTTGAAATTAACGGTACGCTTGTTAATACCAATAATTTATTCAGGATACGTAATTTAAACGCTGCATCATCTTATCCATTGGATGATCCTGCAACTGCCGTTGTTCGTACTACCACTGCTGCAAATCTTACACGGCCTGTACCTATAACAACAGTTGGCGGCCAGTTTCAGGCAACCATTGGCGGCACCAGCTACAAAGGAATTGCCAGGGATGTATTTATGACCGAAACCAAAGGCAAGGGCAGGTACAAAGCATTGAGTGCAACACTTACAAAAAATAAAGGAGCTAATGATAAAATTGCATATCGCCTTGCTTATACACTTAGCGAATATAAAACCGATGATGAAGGTATTAACGTAAGAGCCAATGATAATAACAATTTTGATTTAGAATATGGTTATGGTGATAACGACAGAACCCATGTATTAAGTGGGTTAATAACCTGGTATGCAATAAAAAATTTAACCTTAACACCAACCATACTTTTTCAAAGCGGCCAGCCAATAACTTATTATGCAGATGCAACCAAGTTTGGTGGTGTAACCGATTTAAATGGTAACGGAGAACTAAGTTACACCGGCGCAGGCCCTGCAGATTATCAACCCGGTGAAAGAAGAAATGGCGGAGGCCGTTTGCCTTCTGCAACTACTTTTGACTTTAGTGCCAAGTACACAATCAATATTAATAAGAAACCGGCGATAGAAATATCGGCTGATGTGTACAATGTTTTGAATACCGAAAACCTGACAGGATATGCAACAGGCCGGGCTTCCAACAATACCGTGCAGGTAGGTGCAAGAAGCAACAATACCATTACCAAACGTGGTTCTGCACCGCCACGTCAATTTCAATTTGGTCTTCGTTATATTTGGTAAATAATTTGACAACTTCTTAAATACAGGTACTTGCAATTGATGCAGTACCTGTATTTTTATCTTATACAAAAGAATATGCTTAATAAATTCAGTATAGCTTTATTATCCGTTGTTGTTTTGTTCTCATGCAATAATGCTGCAAAGCAAGATGAAAAAAACATCAGCAATTTAACCTGGCAGCAAACAGAAGCAAAAGCCAAAGGCGCATCGCTTACGATGATGATGTTTCAGGGCGACAGGAAGGTTAACAAATACATGAATGAATACCTGGTTCCTTTAATGAAAACCCAGTATGGTATTTCATTAACCATTGTTCCCGGCCAGGGTAAAGAGATTGTAAGTAACCTGATGAGTGAAAAAGAAGCAGGCAAAGAAAAAAGCGAAATTGATCTTTGCTGGATCAATGGTGAAACTTTTTTTCAGTTGCGGCAGATCAATGCTTTGTTTGGGCCTTACACGGATAAGTTGCCCAATTCTAAATATGTTGATTATGATAATCCAATTATTAAATACGATTTTCAACAGGAAGTAAAAGGTTTTGAAACGCCCTGGGGCGAATCTTTTTATTATCTTATTTACGACAGCAGTCGTGTAGCCAATCCACCGGTAAGCATGGCCGAATTTGAAACCTGGTGGAAAGCCAACCCCGGAAAATTTACTTTCTCAACCGATTTTTCCGGAATGACTTTGTTGAAATCCTGGTTGGTAGAACTGGCCGGTGGCATGGATGGATTAGACGGCCCTTTTAATGAAAATAAATACAAGCAATATTCGGCTGAGTTATGGAAATGGATCAATGCAAATAAAAAATATTTCTGGAAAGGAGGAGAAACTTTCCCTTCCGGCATTACACAGGTAGCGCAGATGTACAGCAATGGTGAACTGGATTTTACAACAAGTTTTAACGATGCCGAGGTAGATAATAAAGTGGGCGAAGGCGTTTTTCCTGTAACTTCAAAAGCTTACATTCTAAAGGCAGGGTCTATTCACAATACGCATTATGTTGGTATTACTACCAACTCTGCCAATAAAGAAGCAGCCATGGTGGTTTGTAATTTTCTTATTTCGCCCGAGGCACAGGTTAAAAAAAATGATATTACACTTTGGGGCAGCAGAACTGTTTTGGCATACGATAAATTAGAAAAAGAATGGCAGGATAAATTTTCGGCACTCCCTAAAAGAAAATATGGATTGGATGCCGGCTATATTAAATCAAAAGCCATTAAAGAACTGGCTCCGGAGTATATGCTGCGTGTTTTTGATGACTTTAGAAAAAATGTAATTGAAAAATAAAAGTTCCATACTATCTTATTTTCTTTTATTCATTTTTGCTGTCTTGCCTTTGATAGCAGGGCTTGGTTATGCATTACTATACAGCTTTGGAATTGTTGGCGCACTCAATACTGGTTTTACTTTGCAACACTGGAAAGCCGCTTTTGCCGACAAAGCCATCATAACTTCTTTTTTATACAGTGGCACCATTGCCGGCGCAGCCTTGCTTTTATCGGTATCGCTTGCCATGGCTGCGGCATTGCGTTATTATCATTTATTTAAAAAAGGGTTTATCTCTTACCTTATTTATTTACCCCTGGCTTTTCCCGCCATGGTTGGGGCATTTTTTATTTTTCAGTTTTTATCAAAAGGAGGTTTACTTTCCAGAATATTTTACCAGGCGGGCATAACATCATCCATGCAGCAATTCCCCGATTGGGTAAATGATAAGTATGGCATTGGCATGGTTGTTACTCATTTATTTTTAAGCTTTCCGTTTTTTTTATTGTTGTTTGTGAGTTTAATAGAAACGCAGCGATTGAAAGATTTTTTTCAATTATCAGCTTCATTGGGGGCAAGTAAAAAGCAAACAACTTTCCGCATAGCAATTCCGGTTTTGCTGCAAAAAAGTTTTCCCAATATTATTTTATACTTCATATTTATTTTTGGTGCTTACGAGATACCGGTATTACTCGGCCGCTCCAATCCCGAGGTAGTTTCCGTAATGGCAGTAAGAAAATTACAAAAGTTTAATTTGCAGGATATTCCCCAAGGCTACGTTATTGCTATTGTGTATACTTTATTTGTGCTGGTATTCATTCTTATTCTTTTAAAACAAAAAAAACTGGCTTATGCAAACTAAGTCATCTTTTTTATTCCGGCTTTTTATTGCATCGCTGTGTATTATTCCTGTGTTGATATTATCGGCACTATCGTTTTCTAAAAACTGGTCTTTTCCATCATTGCTTGCAGAAGAATTTTCAACAGCCGCATGGGTAGATCTGTTTACGCCAGGTAACAGTATAAGTGTAAGCCTGGTAACCTCATTAATCATTGCTTTACTGGTTGGTGCTGCATCAACCACCATGGGATTTTTTGTAAGTAAAACAATAGCTTACAACCGATACCGTCGTTCATTATTATTGATGGCTTACCTGCCTTTTGTTTTATCACCAGTTATACTTGCCGTATGCCTTAAATATTATTTTATAAAAATGAATGTAGCTGGTACGGTGTGGGGAGTGATCATTGCCCAACTTGTTATTGCTTTACCTTACAGTATTATTTTTTTTACCGGCTTCTGGAACCAGCGTATAAAAGAATATGAAGCTGTTGTAAGTACATTAGGTGGTAAGCCGGGCTATGCTTTAAGAAAAGTAATTATTCCCTTATCCAAATCCTTATTACTGATATGTTTTTTTCAATGTTTTCTAATTTCGTGGTTTGAATATGGACTTACCAGTGTAATTGGTTATGGAAAAGTGCAAACACTTACAGTAAAGGTTTACCAGTTTCTCACAGAAGCAAATATATTTTATGCGGCATTAAGTTGTTGCCTGCTAATTTTGCCGCCTGTTTTATTACTTTGGATGAATAAACGTATAATTTTAAGATACCTGAACTGATGTTTGCCGAAATAAAAAATATCGCCAAAATGTATGCTGATAAAAAAGTATTAGCAAATGTATCCTTATCGCTCAACAAACATGAGACGATAAGCATTTTAGGTAAAAGTGGTTGTGGCAAATCAACCTTGCTGAAAATAATAGCGGGAATAGAAAAACAGGATGAAGGGCAGATCATACTGAACGGAACTGATATTTCGCAGCAGAACCCTAATGAGAGAAACATCGTTTATCTCTTTCAGGAAGCCTTGCTGTTTCCACATTTAACAGTCTTTGAAAATATTGCATTTGGGCTTCGGATAAGAAAACATAACAACGGTAAAATTAAAGATGAAGTCTATGTTATGCTTGAAAGTTTGGGATTAACAGAACATAGCGTAAAAATGCCGCATCAGTTATCCGGAGGTCAAAAACAACGGGTTGCTTTTGGCCGGGCACTTATTATTAATCCGCCTTTAATATTGCTGGATGAGCCATTCAGCAGTTTAGATACAGAAATAAGAAGCCAGATGCAGGAGCTGTATAAAAAAGTAGCAAAAGAATTTCAGATTACAGCTTTGTTTGTAACGCATGATATAAAAGAAGCGCTGCTGATGGGAGATAAAATAACTTACATGCACGATGGGATACTTATTCCATATAACAGTAAAGAAGATTTTATTAATGATGAAACTACCGGTGCAAAAAAAGAAATAGCTTTTTGGAACAGTCTTTAAAAAAATAAAAATGAAAGAAGATTTTAATCACTGCGAAACAATTTATTGGGTGTTCACACAATTGTGTAACGACAAATGTGATCATTGTTATAACAGCAGTGGCCCGCAGGGCACCCGAATGACCGATCAGGAATGCCTGGATATCATTTCAAATTTACCACCAAAAATTGATAAAATTATTTTAAGTGGTGGTGAGCCTTTGGCAGAAAAAAAACAGCTTTATCTTATCCTCGATACTTTAAGAGAAAAGTATGGGGCAGATCAAAAAATAACTTTGCAAACCAATGGCGATCTGATGACCGGAACCATCCTTGATACGTTACTAGCGAAAGGTGTAAAAGGTATTAGTATTGCAAGCCTTGACCGCTTTCATAAACATGCCGGTGCAAAACTAGATAGCTTAAAAAAATTATTTGATTCCAAAGGTATGGTTGATGCGATGCCATACATTAAGATGGGTATTAAGAAAAACGCGTTAGATCCTTCCTGGAGAACTTATTCTTATTTTGGTGCAAATGAAGAAATGTGGCTGGGAGGTAATTGGGCAAGAGGACGTGCCATGGAGCATGATATCTGGATGAAAGACCCCAAACATAACTTTTGCGCCATACAATCCGGAGCCAGGAATTTTTTAGGAGGCTATACTGATGTGATACAGGAAGTGAGCATACAGTTATGGGCATTAAACCCATGTTGCCCTGGTACAAAATTCCCGTTGGGCGATATCAGGAAAGAAAGAGTAGCCGATGTGTTGCTTCGGCTTTCAAAAAATAAGGTTTTCCAGGCTTTAAATACAGGCAACCCACTAAAAATGGGAGAACACCTGGGTATTACTGAAGAACAGGCTACTAAAGATGTGAACGTTGTACAAAACATTTGTTTATACTGCGATCTGTTTTTTATTAAAAATTTAAATGCTGCCACATTGGAGCCACTGGAAAAACTTAAAGCTTAACAGGTAAACTGAAAATAAATGAGCAAGGCGCTTATAATTTTTGTACGAAATCCTGAACTTGGTAAAGTAAAAACCCGCCTTGCTGCAGATGTTGGCAATGAAGAAGCTTTAGCTATTTACAAAGAACTATTACAGCATACTTTTACTATTGCCAGCGAGGTTAATGCAGAAAAATTTGTTTTTTATCATGATGAAATAATACAGCATGATATGTGGAATGCTGAAGGTTTCCATAAAAGAATACAGGCTATCGCCGATCTTGGCGGTAAAATGAAAGCAGCTTTCCAGGAACTTTTTAATGATGGGTATAAAGAAGTAATTATAATAGGAAGCGATTGCCTTCAATTATCGGCAGCCATAATTGAAGATGGTTTTACCATGCTGAAAAAAAATGATACGGTAATTGGGCCGGCCAACGATGGCGGTTATTATCTTTTAGGCATGCGAACTTTACACGAATTTATTTTTGAAAATAAAGCCTGGAGTACTGCGTCTGTATGCGCACAAACGATGGCCAACCTGCAGCAACATCAGCTAACAGTTAGCCTGCTGCCGCAATTAACAGATGTGGATACAGCAGCAGACTGGTTACAATCTAAAAAAATGTATCATGATTTGTGAAATACATTTACCTGGTTACCTGGCAGCTTTACCTGAAAAAAAAATACAAACACTGCTTATTTTTGGGTTATTTATTTTACAGTATTTATTTGAGCATTTTTTTCCGGAGAACAAAAAATATAATAGTGCCCGGCACGAAGGGTTTAACCTGCTTATTGGTATTTTTAATGGCCTGCTCCTTTTTATCCCTTCTGCCCTGTTGATAGAACTGTTAAGCCGTATTGATAAATTCAATATCGGTTTATTTCAACAGTTTGCTTTACCACTTTGGGCCAATATCTTTATTACTGTTGTTGTCATGGATTTTTTAATGTACTGGTGGCACCGCTTTAATCACACTAAACTTTTTTTCTGGCAATTTCATAAGTTTCATCACAAGGAAGAAAAAATGAACACGGTTACAGCACTACGTTTTCATGGTATTGAACTTATTTTTTCTGTAATTGGCAAAGCAGCATTTTATTTATTACTGGGATTTTATTTCGTCCCCATCCTGGTATATGAAGGCTTGTTTTTTATCATTGTAGTCCTGCATCATTCTAACATCCGTATTTCCAAAAATTTTGATATGGCTTACCGGCAGGTATTTTCCTCACCAAAAATGCATCGCATACACCACTCCAATATTCAACAGGAAACTGACAGTAATTATGGCTCCGTGTTCAGTTGGTGGGACCGGCTTTTTGGCACTTATAAGAAAGAGGCAGCAGGCGAAATTGTTTTTGGGATTGATAAAAACACCAAATAGCTTCTCTCCTTTTTTAAAACACTGCATTTAAATATCCTATATTTATCAAAAAAAACTAAGTGCTGTACAGCTTTGTAAAAATTATTGCCCGCCTTGGCTTACCCCTATATTGCCGTGATATTAAAATACTAAAAAAAGAAATTTTAAAATACCGGGAAGGCCCCTTATTACTGGCAGTTAATCACCCCAATTCATTTTTAGATGCCATAATACTTTGTACTTTATTTGATGGCACGATTTATTCACTTGCAAGGGGCGACGCTTTTAAAAATAAATTAGCGGCAAAAATATTGTTTCTCTTTAAAATGTTCCCGGTCTACCGGGTTAGCGAAGGAGTTGAGAATATGGAGGAGAATTACCGAACTTTTGATCTTTGTAAAAATATTTTTAAGCAAAATGGTATTGTGCTTATCTTCAGCGAAGGCAGGTGTGTTAACGAATGGCATTTACGTCTGTTAAAAAAAGGTACGGCACGCCTTGCTATAAGCAGTTGGGAGGATGGGATTGAATTAAAGGTTTTGCCCGTTGCAATTAACTACAGTTCCTTTAAAAAATTTGGGAAAAACATTAAGCTGTTTTTTGGCGATGCTATTTCAAAAGAAGATATTGATTATAAAGACAGTCATGGTAATGCCATCCGTACGTTTAATGAAATTTTAAAAACCCGGTTAGGTAAATATGTTTTTGAGATTGAGCCTGATGATAAAGCTGCCTTACATGATGCTTTTTATATAAAGCAATCTGCGCTTAAAAAAGCATTATTATTTATTCCGGCTGTATTTGGTTCTGTTGTTCATGCTCCTCTATACTATTTTACCAAATGGCTTGGTGATACTTTAATAAAAGAAGAAGGCCATGATGATTCAAAATTGATCGGATTTTTATTCATATTTTATCCGCTGTTTCTTTTAAAATTATCCGGCATTATTTTTTATATGACCGGTAATTGGTTTTCATTTTTGCTGATATTGATTTTACCTTTTACAGCATGGAGTTATGTTCAGCTAAAAAAGCAGTTGGATTAATTATTTTACCCTGCTAAACCGCAAACATTTTACAACCCAGTCTGGCAAACATTTTTTTGGATCACGTTTTTTTATGTTCAGGTATAATCCAAACCTTTTAGCAACAGGTACTTTATGCGTTTCCACGTATTCAATTAACGTGCCATCAGGATCTTCATTGTAGGCAAAATGGCCGGATGCTTCGCCCATATCAAAACTGTTTGAGCTGTTTACTGTAAGCGGATAATTATTATCGGCACAAATTTTTTCATGTGCCTTCATATTGTTTACATCAAAACAAACATGTATAAAACCCAAATCGCCCCAATGCCGGTTGGCAAATATTTTTTTAGGCTGATGATTAACAGACTGTACCAACTCAATTTGAACCGGCCCTAATAATTTGCCAAATGCACCGGTTGGGTTCCAGTTCTTTTTTAAAATAACACGCCTGCATTTTTTTTCACTTCCTGCTAATCCTTTCCAATCGCTGTAAACAGCCTCATCATTATATACTTCTTCAGTAAAGCCCAATACATTTTTATAAAATGTTACACCCTTATCCATATCAGCAACACCAATCACTACGCCAGCTACGGCACCGGTTAATTTATCTTCACTGGTAAACCAATAATCATCTTCAATCAGTTCAAAAATATTATTCCAGGGGTCTTTAATAAAAAAATGATTTTTTCCTTCGGGATTAATTGCAGGCTCATTTAAAATGCTGACATTTTCTTTTAGGTAAAAATTATATGTTGAAGAAATATTTTTACACCTTATCTTAACTGCAAAAATCCCGGTATCGCCCAGGGTAATTTCAAATGCCGGAGCCGTGGGCATTTTTTCGCTGTATTGCCAAATTTCAAACCCGCCGCCGCCCTGCATATTCATGGCTAGTATGGCATGGCGCTTTTGGGCAACATTACCCGTGTATTGTTTCATAAGGCTGGCGACAGCAGTATCTTTAAAAACAACAATATCAGTTCCGAAAATATTTTTGTACCATTCAAAAGCAGCTTTTGCATCCTGTACGCCGATACCAACCTGCTGGATTCCGTTAATATATCTTTCCATTATTTTTTAAATACGAAAAAAGTGCTGTTGCAGATTATTGATTTACAGGTGAGTTATCCCTCAAAGGTGGCTCACCGCATGCAAATACTGCTTGCTAATAAGCACTGGTGAGCCACCCTGATGGGGTGACTCACCCAAGCATTTGCCTGTAGGTTTTTATAATTTCTTCCTGGCTTACACCTTTTTTAAAAAGCTTTACCGCTTTCCTGTTTGCCAACTGTACTTGCAGCCAGCTTCTGCCCTCATATTTCCGGGCACTTATTAATGCAGCATCGGCAAATATTTTATATCTACCGTGCTTCATCAGCCGGTCACAAAATTCATATTCTTCCATAATGAGCAATTCATTCTTAAAGCCCCCGGATTGCTCAAAAAATTTCCTGGTAACAAATAAGGTTTGATCGCCGCCATAGCAGATAAACCAGTTAAACCTGGTGAACCAGGCATTTATTTTTAATAAAAGTTTTGATGAATCGAATTTGGTTCGGTAACGTCCAAAATCATATCCGTTGGTTACAGCTCTCGTTATATCTGCAGCAAAACTTTTAGGAGGAAAACTATCGGCATGTACAAAATAAAAAATATCTCCGCTTGCTTTACTTACGCCGTAATTCATTTGAGCAGCTCTCCCTTTTTGTGGGGAAAGTAAAGTAACAGCACCAGATTGTTCAGCAATAGCAAGGGTTTTGTCGGTACTACCTCCATCGCTTATGATTATTTCCGCAATCATATCGGTGCCATGTTTATGCAACCAGGTAATCAATTTCATGTTCATTTATGTTTTGGCAGGGAATGGGTGGTTGCCACAGTAAGGGCACACTAAGTTTGTGCTGGAAATTGCAGCATTTGGGATCTAGCTTTGGAGCTGGGCTCGGCCAAGGACTTGGTGCTGGAGTCGGTCAGGCGGCTATGGGCATTGGTCAAGGTATCGGC
>JANNYY010000099.1:0-10548 GCA_031410355.1 Chitinophagaceae bacterium
AACATGGCGTAAAATCCACTAACGAGTTATTGGTTTTAAAAGATGAACTGCAGCAAAAGCTGAACGAAATTTTAAACATCAGCGAAGCTATTCAGCAAAAAGAAAAGCAAACAAAAGACTTGCTGCTGCAGTGCGAACAAACCGCAAAAATAATTTCTGACAACAGGAAAAAAACCATTAAGCCATTGACCCAAAATGTAAATGATTTACTGGCACGTGTTGGCATGCCCAATGCGAGGTTTGCTGCGGAAGCAGAGGCTTTGGATGCTTTAAGCGATTCAGGTATTGATAAAATTGAATTTTTATTTGATGCCAACAAAAGCAACCGCTTTGATCCATTGCGTAAAGTTGCGAGTGGAGGGGAATTAAGCAGGCTAATGTTGTGTATTAAATCGCTGGTGGCAAAAAAGCTGCAATTGCCAACATTAATATTTGATGAAATAGATAGTGGTATCAGCGGAGAGGCAGCTAAACAGGTTGGCAATATCATGAAAGAACTATCAGGCTCACACCAGTTAATTTCGATTACCCATCAGCCACAAATTGCTGCAAAGGCCGATGCTCATTATTTTGTTTATAAAGCTATTGATAAAGATAAAATTATTACTTCCATACGCCTGCTAAACAATGATGAACGTATTACTACCATAGCACAAATGCTGAGTGGCGAAAAGCCTACTGCTGCGGCATTACAGAATGCCAGGGAGATGGTGGCGAATTAAATTTCAAAAACATTACACTTGCAAACCGGCAAAATTTTAGGCTTCATTTTAGTAATGTCTTTACTCGCTTACGGGCTTCATCTTTTTTTTAAAAAGAAAATAGATCCACGGCGCTCGTTCGGTTTTTTTATGTTGTATATAATTGTTCACCTGCTCACGGTATTCATCCTGGTGTTCATTTTCTCTTTTTTCTTAAATACTTATAAAGAGTTTTTCTTTAAAAGAT
The DNA here is from genome assembly GCA_031410355.1 of Chitinophagaceae bacterium. Lineage (GTDB taxonomy): Bacteria > Bacteroidota > Bacteroidia > Chitinophagales > Chitinophagaceae > Ferruginibacter. The sequence goes on from JANNYY010000099.1 coordinate 949, forward strand.
AAGAGTGTTATTTTTACTACTCAATCATAAAACGATTACTTATGTCTTATAACTTGCTTAAAGGAAAAAAAGGAATCATATTCGGAGCGCTTGATGAAAGGTCAATCGCCTGGCGAACAGCTTTACGCTGCCATGAAGAAGGCGCCGAATTGGTTTTATCTAATGCACCGGTTGCCATGCGTATGGGCGAGATCAATAAACTGGCAGAGATTGTGAATGCGCCGGTTATCGCCTGTGATGTTAGCAGCAACGATGATGTAACAAATCTGGTAACAAAAGCTATGGAGCATTTTGGTGGTGGAGTAGATTTTATACTCCATTCCATAGGTATGAGTATTAATGTGCGTAAGGGAAAGCATTATACCGAAATTGATTATGGGTTTAATTCAAAATCATTAGATATATCGGCAATAAGTTTACACCGGGTTTTGGCAACAGCTATGAAACTGGATGCAATAAATGAATGGGGTAGTGTGGTTGCCTTAACATACATCGCTTCGCAGCGTGTGTTTCCCGACTATAACGAAATGGCCGATGCAAAAGCTTTATTAGAAAGTGTGAGCCGGAGTTTTGGGTATCATTACGGGGTTAAAAAACACGTGCGGGTTAATACCATTTCACAATCGCCGGTACGTACAACTGCAGGCAGCGGCGTAAAAGGATTTGACGGGTTTATGGATTATGCCGAAAAAATGAGCCCGTTGGGGAATGCCAGTTCTGATGCCTGTGCCAATTACTGTGTAATGATGTTTAGTGATATGACAAGGATGGTAACCATGCAAAACTTATTTCATGATGGCGGATTTTCTTTTACAGGAGTAACTGAGGCGGTGATAAATAAAATGGAAACCACAACCCCCTCCGCCCCCTGAAGGGGGAACCAAGAGCCTGATATATTTTAACTGATATTATAGCAAAAGTGAGAGCCTCTCAATTGTAGAGAGGCTCTCACTTTTATATTCTTTTATACTCTTTATAGTATTGAACTCCAAAGTTCCCCCTTCAGGGGGCGGAGGGGGTATGGGCAACGGGCTTTTAATATTCATCTTCATTAAAAAAGAAATCTTCCTGGCTGGGGTAATCGGGCCAGATATCATCCAGCCCTTCATATATTTCCCCTTCGTCTTCCAGCTCCTGCAAATTCTCTACAACCTCAATAGGTGCACCGCTTCGGATGGAGTAATCAATCAATTCATCTTTAGTAGCGGGCCAGGGTGCATCTTCCAAATGAGAGGCTAATTCTAGTGTCCAAAACATCTTTGTAAGGGTTTAATTTTTTGCAAATGTATAAGTTCATTTGGAATAACCAAAAGTGTTTTTTTTTACGCTCTTTCAGATCTTCCTTTTATATTATGGCAAAAACTAAACCAGCCCTTGTTTTTAAAGGTAAAACTTGCAATTATTACCTATTTTCGAAGCATGTTAACAGCAAAAGGAATTTTTAAGCGTTACGAGCATCTTACTGTACTGAAAGGGGTAGATATTGACATCAGCAAAGGAGAAATTGTAAGTATCGTCGGGTCATCGGGTGCCGGTAAAAGCACGCTGCTGCACATTTTAGGCACTTTGGATAAAGCTGATAAAGGGCAGATCATTTTAAACGATCAGCACCTTGAAACGCTCAGTGGAAGAAAATTATCAGCTTTCAGAAACAAGCATATAGGCTTTGTTTTCCAGTTTCATCACCTTCTACCCGAATTTACTGCTTTAGAAAATGTTTGTATCCCGGGATGGATAGCAGGCGATAAAAAGAAGGAAGTAATTTTAAAAGCTACAGAATTGTTGAAAACTTTAGGTTTGGGCAATCGCCTGGAGAACAAACCACAGCAGCTTTCGGGCGGCGAGCAACAAAGGGTGGCCGTTGCAAGGGCACTAATAAACAGTCCATCCATTATTATGGCTGATGAACCAACCGGCAACCTGGATAGTGCAAATGCCAGAGAATTACACGAGTTGTTTATTGATCTGCGTAATAAATTCAATCAAACATTTTTAATTGTAACGCACAATGAAGAGCTGGCTAAAATGAGCGACAGGATTTTGATGATGAAAGACGGGAAGATGATTTAATGGGCAAATGGGCAAATAGGCAAATATGCAAATGTGCAAATGTGCAAATTCTTCTGGTGTAGGTCTGTCCTTAGTTTAGTAAACCATTGAAATAGTATATACATTACAAAATACATTTTAAAATCTGTTTTCGTTTAATAAGCTGATCAATTTGCCCATTTGCATATTTGCCAATTTGCTAATTAATTCTCGGTTTCCACGGTATATCTTCTATCCCCAATAAATGTCCTGCATATCTTGCTAAAACAAAAAGATAATCGCTCAGGCGGTTCAAATATTTAATTACCAACGAATCTACAAATAAATCATGCTCCTGCATGTTTACGCAAAGCCGCTCTGCACGCCTGCAAACACAACGGGTTACATGAGTCGTAGAAATAGCAACATGCCCGCCCGGAAGAATAAAAGATTTCATTTCGGCCAACTCGGCATTCATCTTATCAATTTCCTTTTCCAGCAGCTCAATATCTGTTTCTTTTAAATCAGGAATTTTTAATTTTGATTCTTTATCAGGATCGCATGCCAGGGAAGAGCCAATAGTAAATAACCGGTCCTGTATTTCTTTTAAAATATTTTTAGAAGGCTCATGGGTGAGATGATCTGCAGTTAACCCGATGAAAGAATTTAATTCATCAATGGTGCCGTAGGCTTCAATACGGATATTACTTTTTGGAACCTTGGTGCCGCCTATTAAACTGGTTTTACCAAGATCGCCGGTTTTTGTATATATTTTAAATGCCATGCTGAATGCCTTTTTTGTTATGTAAAACAACAAAAATTTTCGGGAATAGTTAATGGAATAAGAATAATTATACCGGAACTGTTGCTATTGCAGGGTTTGCATTTATCTTATCAGTTTCCACAACACCATCTCTCAACCTGATAACCCGGTGGGCATAAAGGGAAATATCTTCTTCGTGTGTAACCAAAATAACCGTGTTTCCATCAGCATGTATTTTACCCATGATCTCCATAATTTCGTACGAAGTTTTTGTATCAAGGTTGCCTGTTGGTTCATCAGCTAAAATGATAGAAGGATTGTTAATCAAAGCCCTGGCAATAGCCACACGTTGCGCCTGTCCGCCACTTAATTCATTGGGTTTATGATGGCTGCGGTCGTCAAGTTTTACTCTGGTTAAAACTTCCATTGCCCTTTCTGTTCTTTCTTTTTTACCAATACCACTGTAAACCAACGGCAGCGCTACATTTTCGGCCGCAGTTAAGCGGGGTAATAAATTAAACTGCTGAAAAACAAAACCGATTTCTTTATTGCGAACTTCGGCCAGGTCATTATCCGGCATGCGGCTTACATCTTTTCCGTTTAAAACATATTTGCCGCCCGATGCAGAATCTAAACATCCTAAAATATTCATTAAAGTAGATTTACCCGATCCACTGGGCCCCATCAATGCCACGTATTCATTTTTAAAAATATCCAGGCTTATGCCTTTTAATACCTGTAACTCATTTTTACCCAGGTAATAACTTTTACGAATATTTTCCAGATGAATAATTCCCTGCATATTTTGTGTTTGGTGTTTTGGGTTTGGTGTTTTGGGTTGGGCGCTTACTATTGCTGAGCTCTTATTAATTTAAGTATCAACTCAAGACTAAAAACCCATAACTCATAACTTCTTAATGACTTTTGGCACTTTAAAAAACTGCTCATCATGTATGGCGGCATTTTGTAGACCTTCTTCACGGGTTATACTTCCTTTCACCTCATCTGCACGTAAAACATTTATATTATCGCTCATGTGCAGCAGCGGTTCAACACCTGTTGTGTCTAATTCATTCAATTTTTCAACAAACTGAATCATTTTTTGCAGATCATTTTTGATTTCTTCTTTTTCAGATGCATCAAACTTTAACCTGGCCAGGTTTGATAATTTATCAATTAAAGCGTCATTAACTTCCATATTACAAATATAGCCGATAGTAAGCAGTTGGCAATTGGCAGTTGGCAACCGGCAGATTACAATTATGAGTGGAAAACTTGCTAACTCCAGGCTGCCAAGTGCCAACTTTCCCTATCTTCGCCACCTGATGGAAAAGAAAAAAGAAATTGTAATGAGTGGCATTCGCCCAACCGGATTTTTGCATTTAGGCAATTATTTTGGTGCCATACGTAATTATGTAAAAATGCAGGAAGAATTTGATTGTTTTTTTATGGTTGCTGATCTGCATTCTTTAACCACGCATCCCGACACAAAAGAACTGAAAACCAATGTACACAGGGTATTGGCCGAAAATATTGCCTGCGGCCTTGACCCTGATAAGGTAGCTTTATATTGCCAGAGCCAGGTACATGAAACCGCCGAACTCTATCTTTATTTAAATATGATGGCATACAAAGGGGAGTTGGAAAAGACAACTACTTTTAAAGATAAAGTACGGTTGAATCCCGCAAATGTAAATGCAGGCTTACTAACTTACCCGGTTTTACAAACTGCCGATATTATTTTGCACCGGGCAAAATATGTACCCGTTGGTAAAGACCAGGAACAGCACCTGGAAATGGCGCGGACTTTTGCTAACCGGTTTAACCATCGCTATGGAGATGTTTTTCCCGAACCACAGGCTTTTAATTATAATCAAAGCCTGGTAAAAGTTCCCAGCCTGGACGGGGCAGGTAAGATGAGCAAAAGTGAAAACCAGATGGGTACTTTGTACCTGGCCGACAGTGATGACATGATCAGGAAAAAAGTGATGAAAGCGAAAACTGATAATGGCCCCGTAGAAAAAAACACACCCAAGCCTGATTACATAGAAAATATTTTCCTCCTGATGAACCTGGTTTGCGCCCCAGATACCATTCAGAAATTTGAAGATGATTATAATAACTGTACAATCCGCTATGGCGATTTAAAAAAGCAACTGGCAGAAGATATGGTGAACTTTATTGCACCTGTACGGAATAAAGCAGATGCTATTTTGCAGGATGAAGAAGGGCTAAAACTGATTATGCAAAAGGGTGCTGAAAAAGCCAATAAAAGTGCAGCAGAAACAATGAAATTAGTAAGAGAAGCAATTGGATTAAATTATTTTTGATTTCGGCTATTTTGATTTCAGATATTGTTTACTTTAGATGCTCCGCTTGTTGTTAAATCTAAAACCGGCAATCGCAAATCCACAATTGAATTATGGCAAAGACAAAGAAACCAAAACATATAGCTGTAGCAGGAAATATTGGTGCAGGAAAAACTACATTAACCGAAATGTTGAGTAAGCATTATAAATGGATACCCCAGTTTGAAGATGTGGATCACAACCCTTACCTGAATGATTTTTATGAAGATATGCCCCGCTGGAGTTTTAACCTGCAGATATTCTTTTTAAACAGCAGGTTAAACCAATTGTTGGAAATACACCACGGTACTGAAACAGTGATACAGGACAGGACGATTTATGAAGATGCCAATATTTTTGCACCCAACCTGCATGATATGGGCCTGATGACAAAACGTGATTTTGATAATTACTATAAGTTTTTTGAAACACTAAAAAGCATGGTACAGCCCCCCGACCTTATCATCTACTTAAAAGCATCTGTACCAACCCTTGTAGCGCAAATACAAAAACGCGGCAGGGAGTATGAAGAAAATATCCGCCTCGATTATTTAAAAAAACTTAACGAATTTTATAACAGCTGGATAGATAATTACAAGGAAGGCCCTTTATTGATTATTGATGCTGATAATAATAAGTTTGCAGAAAATGAAGAGCACCTGGGCCAGATTATATCTGGTATTGATGCAAAATTGTTTGGATTATTTTAAGCCTTTATCCGGTATCAGGAATCAAGTATCAAGAATCAAGAATGAAGATCAGGTATCCCATTAATCTATCAGGGAATTTTTCATTGCATAAAAAACCAAACCAACAGAGTTTTTAACGCCAAACCGTTCCATCAGCCTGTCTTTTATGGCTTCTACAGTTCGGGCGCTGATGTCCATTTTTAAGGCAATTTCTGCGGCAGTAAATTCCATGCAAACAAGTGTAAGTACTTCCTTTTCCCTCTCGCTAAGTACAACTTCTGAAGTAAGTGAAGGGTTAAATTTTTGTTTGGAGTAATTTTTCTTGATGAGCACTTTATTTACAAAAGGATTGAGGTAAAATCCGGTACGCATCACATCCATGATGGCTTTTTTAATTTCTGCTGGGTCGGTACTTTTTAAAAGATAACCTGCTGCTCCACAATCCATTAAATGACCTACAAAACGTTCATCTTCATACATGGTAAGTATGATAACACGAATATTGGGAAATTTTTTTGTTATGAGTTTGGTAGTGTCAATACCATCTTTTACGGGCATTTTTAAATCACATAAAACAACATCAGGTTCAAATTCAGGTATTTTTTCAAGCAGTTCTTCACCATTCTCAGCTTCCATTACAAATTTAATATTCGAATAGGGCCGCATGGAAAGTATAACGCCCTTCCTGAATATTTGATGATCGTCCGCAATTGCTACTTTAATTTCATTCATAAGCTTATGAGTTCTGCAAAATTACGTAAAAGAAAATAATATAAAATTTATCTCTGTTAATAAAGCAAGTTAAGTGCAAAAATCAATCCTAAAAATTGTATATGTTAAACGGGAGGCTCTCGTGGTATTTCGATGGTAACTTTATAATAAGTTTTACTGGGGTCTATTTCAAAGAAGATCCTGCCTGTGAGTACCTTTATACGGCTGGCAATATTTTTAAGTCCCAGACCTGTTGTACTGTGGTTTAGTTTATCAAAGTCGGCCTGTACAATACCGGTGCCATCATGATGAATGCGAAAATACATTTTATCGGCACTGATATTCTGTGTAAGGTGTATAAAACCTGGGTTACTGTGCTTCAGGATGTTAGTTACCAGTTCCTGAATAACACGAAAAATCAGCAATTCCTGCTCTACTTTAAGCCTGGTACGGTAATCGTGAAAACGTGCACTGGCATTCAGGCTTCCGCTGCTGCCAATTTTCTGAAACAGGTCGGTAGCCGCACTCTCAAGCCCAAAGTTTTTAAGGGTTGGGGGCATAAGGCTATGGCTTATGTTACGTATAAGCAAGATGGCATCATCCAGGATCTGTTTGGCACTAAAAATACTTTGAAGCTGCTGGGCCTTTTCCTGGTTTATCAGGTTTTCGTTCAGGTACAGGCGGGCAGTTGCCAGCAGCGGGCCGGCATCGTCGTGCAGGTCAGCAGCAATACGGTTGCGCTCCTCTTCCTGAAAACGTATAGATGCATTCAATAAAATCTGTTGTTTTTCATCTTCCAGTTTTTTTAACTGGTTATTATACCTGATTACTTTGCGCTGGTGAAAAATTACAAAACCTACAATAGAAATAGCAAGCGTAAGCATACCTAATGTTCCGAGAAACATTCCTGTATTTATTGCTGAAGCGTTACTTGTAGTCTGTAAAAAAAACATGATAAGTATATAATGCCGTTAAGGCTTTTTCTTGGAAAGGTGAATAGAATCTAAGTCTATGTCAAAAAGGCTATTTGAAGGTAGATTTTCTTTTTTTTCTTTAATTAAAATAGAAATGCATAAAAGTAAATTTTTTAATATCGTTACTGTTGTATATATAATCGTATACTGTGGAGTTTTAAAAATATTTACCTCGTGATTAAATTGTACATACAAAAATAAAAAGAAATTTCCCGATGAATTAATGATAAATGCAACTGAAATCCAAAAAATAGCTTTTTGATATATGGGTTCAGCTACTGTCTCCTGCATTACTTCAAAAAAATAATAGATAATGAAACATAATAAAGTTATGTGAGCCACACTTACAGGCAAAAAAGGAATTCCGGGTGCCTTTTTACTAAAATAATAAACACAGAAAATTAAAAAAGCAACAGGAGAAAATAAAAGAATTTTTTTAATGAATTTATTTTGAATGTATAATGAAAAAAAATAAGTAAGCAGGGCAAACTCTAATAAAATATAAACCCATACCACCAAATAGTATTTCTCAGGTGAATTATAAATATAGTTAAAGCTAAAACCAACAATTACAAGAATTGCTATAAGTATAGTATAAATAAAAAATACCTTTTTTTCTTTGGTTACAAATCTTTTAAGAAATATAATACAAAGTAAAAAAGGTATTAGCTCCGAAATGTAAGTTAGATATTTTAGATTCTGTAAGATAAAATTGATTTATTTGTTCAAAAATAACCAATGCTTCTTAGAATCAAAAATATTAATTGATTTGGGGATTACGAAAATATCCGCATCAGCAAATCGATAATTCCACTCAACATAATAATTAAATTTTAAGGTTTCTAAAAGTAATAATGTCAATGCAAACTTGCAACTAAAATTAAAAACTGCAAAGTCCCCTCTGAAATTTCCTTAAAGGCTAAAAAGATCATATGTAGTGTCACAAAGCATTATAACTATATAAACGTAAAATAGTTAATTTTATTTTAGGGTAAATGTACGGGATTAAGACCGTAAAATTACTATGTACAATTTCAGTAACATTACCATAGTATATGTACTAATTAGAGAATTTTAGTACCGGGGTTTTACTTACTTGCTTTTGTAGAGGATGTTACTAACGTTTTTTTTGTGCTACCGGTTTTTTATAAAAGCAATTTTTTTTAAAAGATTGTATAATCATTTAAACGGATATTGGATAGTATCAGTGCTTTTTTAAAAATGTTGATGATACAAGTAAAACCAGCACAAACAAGGTTCTTAATTGGAAACTTTGGTATTTCCTTGGTATTTAGATAATTAGATTTCATTCAAATTATGTCAATCTACAGATGCAAGTATATGATCACTATTGCTTCTGTGCAAGCGCAATAATGCCCCATTTTGTAAATCACCAAATACTTTTTACAGGGTATTAATTCCAATGAATGCTGGGTTTTAATCCGTTTCTTCAATAGTATATTTACTTCGTAGTTTATTTAAAAATCAGTTTGTAAATTATAACTGAACAATTAATGTGACCATGTTACATGAAATTTGTAACTTCAACTGCATTTTTAAAGTTAACCCCCAATTATCAAAACTATGCGAAACGACAGTTTAATAAAAATTGCTATAGCCGATGACCATAAAATTTTCAGAGATGGTATTAAAATGGCACTTTCCGGTAAGAAAAATCTTAACATGTTGTGGGAAGCAAAAGATGGCAAGGATATGATGCATAAGATTGCTATAAAAAAGCCTGAAGTATTATTAATGGATATCAGAATGCCTGAAATGGACGGCATTAATGCTATACAGCTTATACGCAAGGAATACGAGGATATTAAAATTATTGTACTCACCATGTACGATGACCAGCAAATGATCAGCAAGATGATGGAGATGGGTGCCAATGCTTATTTAACCAAAACCACCGATCCCGAAGAAATTTATGAAGCCATACTTACCTGTATGAATGATGATTTTTATTTTAATGAACTGGTAAATAAAGCAGTGATGGGTAAACTGATGCAGAAAAAAAATGTGCGCCAGCATTATGGAAGTAATATCCCGGTAAATTTTAATGAAAAGGAACTTAAAATTTT
>JANNYY010000100.1:0-5545 GCA_031410355.1 Chitinophagaceae bacterium
ACACCTGCCGATGTAAACCAGGGCAACGAAAAAGTTGCTATTGAAAAAATGCTGGAGCAATACAAACATTTCAGCAACGATTTAAAATTCAGTAAGCGGGAAAAATTATTGCGCTCACTTGCATTGCAGCAGTCTATAAAAGCAGGCACCAGTTTAATGGAGAAAGAAATGAAAGTTTTGGTTGAAGAATTGTTTAACTGTGCTGTACCCAACAGCACTGCAAATGGCAAACCTACTTACCTGGAATTTAAAAAAGAAGAGCTGGATAAAATGTTTGGAAGGTAGATATTCCGGCTCCCTCTATCTCCCCCAAGGGGGAGGAAACCTGGAAGACCATAGCGAAATTCTACTAAGAATTGGGCGCCTCCTTTTACCTTCTTTTCTCTTTCGGCCTCTTAGCCAATTCACAAATCGTATAAAAAAAGCCTGCAACATTGCTGTTACAGGCCTTTGCTTTAAATAACCCTATTGTTACAGTTTTTGAAAGCTGGCATAGCATACGCTGTTTCCATAGACCAATCTTATTGTATAAAGTCCTGCAGCAAGATTACCCACCTGCATACTAACTAAATTATTACCGGTATAGCCCTGTTGATGTTTATCCAAAACCAAAACGTTCAGGCTGTTGTAAACATAGGCATAAATCATTTGAGATTGCGTTAAAGAAACATTTACATTAACCGTTGCAGATGCAGGATTGGGGAATGCCTGCAAAGTACATGCAGCAGATACGTGCTCAATACGTATGTAATTGCAATATTCTTTCACACATCCACCAAGCATAACAGCTCTTAAGCAAACCCTGTAATAGCCGGTATCCTGGAATAAATAAACCGGGTTATTTTGATGCAGGGTTACAGTTGATCCTCCGGGCTGTTTGGTTATTGTCCAGGTTTGATCCAATATGGGTAATGTACCATTTGCAAAAAACTGGATCTTATTGGGCACCTGCGGATTGCGCTGGTAGGTATAGGAAACATGACTGGTATCGCAAATTACCTGCAGTTGCACATGTATTTCTTTACAGGTGGTTGATGTACAGTTTGGCCCATTCCATACCGTTAAACAGGCAACATAAACCCCGGGCTGTGCATACCGGTGTATAGCAATAGGGTCCTGGCTTCCGGTACCATCGCCAAAGCTCCAGGAATAATGGAAATTGGTATTTATGTAATCGGGTGTGAACTTATATTTCTGGATATCATTACTGAATCTTTCATAGTGATAATTTGAAAGCTGGGTACATGGCGGTGGTGGCTCAGGTATAAATATAGAATCACATTTTTCACGAACACAGTTGGAATTAGGTAAATAAACCCTCAGGCAAACGTTATATCTTCCCGCGTGTGCATATTCATGAACAGCATTCCAAGATGTTGCTGATGTGCCATCACCAAAGTTCCATACAGCTATAGCACCAGCAGTTGGCGGAGTGGTAAGGTTGGTAAAATAAACTTTTCTGTTATTAGCAGAATCAAGATGCCAACTGTAGTTTACATTAAAATTGCATGGAGCAGTAACAACAATGGTTTTACAAACATACCTTACACATGGGGAGGCAATAGTGAAAGGGAATTTTTTTACCACAAGGCAAACTGTATATGTACCTGCATTGGCATAAGTGTGCACGGGGTTTACATCAAAAGATGAACTGCCATCTCCAAAACTCCATATTGTTGAATCTGTGGCTGCTAATGGCGTACTTAAATTATGAAACTCAATTCTTAACGGGTTGGTTTGTGTAGCCGTCCAGTTAAAGTCAACCACAAGCGTACAGGGTTGTGTTATAACAACTGTCTTACAAATCTCTCTTATGCATGGTGTATTGCTTCCGGGAAGGTATTTGATAATTCGCAAACAAACGGTATAAGTACCTGCAATGGCATAAGTGTGTACAGGATTAACCTGTTTTGAAGAACTTCCATCACCAAATGTCCAGCGGATAGAATCAGTGGCTGCTAATGGTGTACTTAAATTATGAAACTCAATTCTTAACGGGTTGGTTTGTGTAACCGTCCAGTTAAAGTCTGCCACTAAAGTACAAGGTTGTGTAACAACAACTGTCTTACAAATCTCTCTTATGCATGGTGTAGTATTTCCGGGAAGGTATTTGATAATTCGTAAGCAAACCGTGTAAGTGCCTGCATTTGCATAAGTGTGTACGGGGTTAACCTGGTTTGATGAACTTCCATCACCAAATGTCCAGCGGATAGAATCAGTGGCCGCTAATGGCGTACTTAAATTATGAAATTCAATTCTTAACGGATTGGTTTGTGTAACCGTCCAGTTAAAGTCTGCCACTAAAGTACAAGGTTGTGTAACAACAACTGTTTTACAAATCTCTCTTATGCATGGCGTATTGCTTCCGGGAAGATATTTGATAATTCGTAAACAAACGGTATAAGTACCTGGATTAGCATAAGTGTGTACGGGGTTAACCTGGTTTGATGAACTTCCATCACCAAATGTCCAACGGATAGAATCAGTGGATGCTAATGGCGTACTTAAATTATGAAACTCAATTGTTAACGGGTTGGTTTGTGTAACCGTCCAGTTAAAATCTGCCACTAAAGTACAAGGAAGCGTTACGACTACTGTTTTACAGATATATTTTATACAAACAGGAATACTGTTATTATTTTTCTTAACTATTAAACAAACATTATAGGTACCGGCATTGGCATACGTGTGTACAGGATTTACCGCATGAGAGGTAGTGTTATCGCCAAACTGCCAGGTTATTCGGTTGCCGCTAAAGGAACTGATAAATTCTGAAAACTAACCGTTAATGGGTTAGCTGCAGCGGTTGTCCAGCTAAAATCAACCACTAAAGTACAGGGAATGGTTACAACAACTGTTTTACAAATCTCTCTTATGCACGGCGTAGTATTTCCGGGAATGTATTTGATAATTCGTAAGCAAACGGTATAAGTGCCTGCATTGGCATAAGTGTGTACGGGGTTAACCTGATTTGATGAACTTCCATCACCAAACGTCCAGCGGATAGAATCAGTGGCTGCTAAAGGCGTACTTAAATTGTGAAACTCATATGTTAACGGGTTGGTTTGTGTAACTGTCCAGTTAAAGTCTGCCACTAAAGTACATGGAAGCGTTACCACCACTGTTTTGCAGATATATTTTATACAAACAGGAATACTGTTATTATTTTTCTTAACTATTAAACAAACATTATAGGTACCGGCATTGGCATACGTGTGTACAGGATTTACGGCATGAGAGGTAGTGTTATCGCCAAACTGCCAGGTTATTGAATCGGTAGACGCCAGCGGAACTGATAAGTTTTGAAAGGAAACAATTAAAGGATTGGTGGCATTGCTGGTCCAGCTAAAATTGGCCACCAGGTTGCAGGGCTCAGATATAACAACCAGTTTGGTAAAAGATTGGGTACAAACCGGAATATTATTGGGGTTTAGTCTTACAATGGTATGCACAACCGCATAAGTGCCGGGCAAAATGTATGTATGCGATGGCGAAATCAACTGGCTTCCAGTGCTGCCATCGCCAAAACTCCAGTAATGATGCACAAAGGGCGAATCGTTTGCGGTTGCCGGGTTAAACTTTACAGTATTATTGGTAATGTACTGTACAGTAAATTCGGCATTACAGGTAGTAACCTGGGCCGTGGATTTAAAGGTAAAGGCTGTTATGGTAAGCAACAGCAGGGTTAAAAACTTTTTCATAAAGAAGTGTTTGATGGTTAAAGGATAAACGGGAATTTTAAGCTTAAGGTAGATACCACAGTTTTTGATTTTGTTGCCTGAAAGATGAAAAATTAATACTTTTTTCTGATCTCAAGCAGGAAACTTTCAACTGCCTTTCTCACAGGAGTGGCGCCTGTTATGTAATTGTTGGCTAAAACAGAGAAAATCAGGAGTTTTCCCTTTTGGGTGATTAAATAGCCACTAAAAGCACAATTATTACTAAGTGTGCCTGTTTTGGCATATATATAATCACTGTCTTTTTTAAAATAAGATGATAAAGTGCCTTTGCCGCCGGTGGGTAAAATGTTTTTCATCCGCTCCCAGCCAAATTCGTTTTTCATTTTATTAAGTATATATACAAACGATTGTGGCGTAAATAAATTGTAACGGCTCAGCCCGCTGCCATCAACCCATTTTGGTTTTTGAGGAACATCTTTTAAATCATATCTTAATAAAGTATCAATGATGTCTTTATCATTCATATAACCCAGGTGCTCATTGCTTGCCATTAATAAAGTTTGTTCGGCAAAAAAATTATCGCTTCGGTGCATCATGGGTTTAAAGAGAGAGTCGGAGGGTTGGGAGTGGATGGCTCTATATCTTCTCATATCAACTTTATCATTAAAGTTATAAGCGCCGTCAAATAATTGCACTTTACGAATTGTATCAGAATTTCCCTTTGGCTTAAGCGGTGAAATATAATCCCGATGCTCGTTTTTTGCCAGTAAAATATTTATTGAATCCTCTTTTACCAACCGGTCGTATTCAAAATTATAAAGTATATCATTCAATATATATTTTGTTGTATGAATTCCATATGTTACAAAAGGTATAGTTTGATTTTTGAAAATAGTATTTGATTCTTTTAAATAAAACCGATTTTCGAATAGCGATCTTTCTAAATAAAATTTTTTCTTTGCTCCAACAAACCCGTTATAAAATATTTTGTTTTTATAAATTGATGGAAATACTGTCATATTGTTTGTATCCCGATAAGGATTCATTCTAAATGAATCCTGTAAAAGATTAAATGTTATTACATTCCCATAAACCGGCATAGGACTTCTTTCTACCATATAATCATAGTTATAATCATTCCAGGCCCAACCATTTCCAAGTGGTTCAGTTCGCCAAATTGAGTCAATAAATTTTTTTGACCAGGAAATGTATTTAATATTCTCTTGTAAGAAATTCAGAACCGGTTGATTTTTAAAATCAGGATGTAGAAAAGTGGGATCGCCAGTTGGAACTATTCTGTTAATTGTATTTGTTACGTCATACCTCAACCCCACCAAACTATCCCCCAAATACTTCATCCCTGCATACAGCGTAAACAATTTTGTATTGCTTGCCGGTATAAAATATTTATCAGCATTATAATTATACCAGTATTTACCAGTAGCCGGTTCGTAAATGCTGATGCCGATATGGCCCGTGCTGATGGCAGAATCTTTTAATAAAATGCTGCTGGCCTGTTTGGCTATTTGTTTTGATACAGAACAGGAACTGACACTAACCAGCACCAGCAAACAAAATGACCAATGACCAATGACTAATTTCATGTGCCGCTTTGATTCTTTTATTTTCTTCATCTCCCATTAAAGTTATAATTTTCAAAACTAATTATACCAAACAGCATGTTTTATATAAAAAGGATGAAGTTATTTTCAAGATTAATAATGCCGGTAGTAATGCTGTTGTTTACTATATTGTTTGGAGCAGCTGGCTATATGCTGGTAGAAAACTTTAGTTTTTTGGAAGCAGTATATATGTCAGTCACAACTATCTCCACTGTTGGGTTTGGTGAAGTGAAACCTTTGTCT
>JANNYY010000101.1:0-6745 GCA_031410355.1 Chitinophagaceae bacterium
TTCACCCATGGTAGTAAATGATACAGCATACAAAAGTTACCTGGCCCTGGGAGATTCCTATACTATTGGTGAATCAGTTCCGGCACAGGACCGGTTTCCTGCGCAAGCAGTTACCATGTTGCTAAATAATGCTGGCGTACGTTTTTCAACACCTGAATATATAGCTGTGACCGGCTGGACAACCGGCAATTTATTAAACAGTATTAATAGTGCTCCTCCAACAAGATCAACTTACGATTTTGTAAGCCTGCTTATTGGAGTTAATAACCAGTACCAGGGCCGTAGCCAGGCGGAGTATAGTACAGAGTTTACCAGCTTGCTCAATACAGCAATCCGGTATGCTGGTAACCGGCCTTCAAGAGTGGCGGTTTTATCTATACCAGATTGGAGTGTTACGCCGTTTGCAATGGGCAGAGATACCGCTTTGATCAGAAAGCAGATAGATTCTTTTAACGTGATCAACAAACAAATTACGCTGGCCAGCGGCGTACATTATATTGATATTACTCCATCAACCAGGATGGCCTTAACCGACCGTTCTTTACTGGCTGGCGATGGGTTGCATCCTTCAGGCAAAGAATATACAAAATGGGCAACCATGATGGCAGCTTTTATTAAATCTGTTTTGTAAACATTCTATAACCACATAAAGTACCTCAACTGGCATACATCAGTGCTTTCTTAAAGGAAAAATCAAATAAAACATTCTTATATTATAGTTCAAAGAGCATTTATCTTTATGCTAAAAATGCTATGCATGTAAATAAAGATGACCTGGCACATCAGGTTGTAAGCCACATGATGAAACATGATCTCTTCAGTCACTGGCTGGGTATTGAAGTACTGGAAGTTAAAGAAGGGTACAGTAAAATAAAAATGATTGTTCGGGAAGAAATGATCAACGGATTTGGCATTGTACACGGTGGTATCGCCTTCTCATTATCCGACAGTGCATTTGCATTTGCCTGCAACAACCGTAATAATTTATCTGTAGCATTAGATACCTCCATAAACTTTACAAAACCAGTTCATGTTGGTGATGTTTTAACAGCCGAAGCAAAGGAATTGCATAACGGAAAATCTACGGGCCTTTACCATATTACGGTTAGCAATCAAAAAGATCATGTGGTTGCATTATTTAAGGGTACTTGTTTTCGCACCAACAAAACATTGATGCCCCCGAACAATTAAAGGAGTAAAACCCAATTATGACTTATTCATTCAAGAATTTCGTTCCGGTCATTCACGAATCATCTTTCATTCATCCGCAAGCTGCAGTTACCGGAAATGTAATTATTGGCAAAGATTGCTATATTGGCCCCGGTGCCGCATTACGTGGCGACTGGGGACAAATTATAATGGAAGACGGATGCAATGTGCAGGAGAACTGCACCATTCACATGTTTCCGGGTGTTACCGTAGTTTTAAAAGCCGGGGCACATATTGGGCATGGTGCCATCATACATGGCGCAACTGTTGGTACAAATTGTTTGGTAGGCATGAATGCTGTGATTATGGATAATGTTATACTTGGAGATGAATGTATTGTTGGCGCTTTAAGTTTTATTAAAGCTGATGAAGTTTTTGAAAGCAGGAGTTTAATAGTTGGTAATCCTGCAAAAAAAATTAAAGAGGTATCGGATGAAATGATAAACTGGAAAACGGAAGGCACATCATTATACCAGCAATTACCAAAAGATATGTTTGAAAGCTGGACGGCTTGTGAACCATTAAGAACAATTCCGGAAAACATGCAGGCGCAATCAAACAATTATAAAACCTGGAACCAAAAGAAATAATTTATTGGGCTGACTTCCATATTTCCTTTCCCGGCTTTGCTTCTGCGCTGAAGTCTGGTAATTTGCCATCGCCTTTACCGGTAAAACCACCATCAGGGGCACCAAGATAGCGGCAGTTCTCATCATACACTTCATTAAAGAAATCACAACAGGGCATTACTACATAATATACTTTTTTTCCCTTGTACATATACTCTACCACACTTTGGGGCCTTTCATGTTTTTCCTTCAGCTTAAATGAATCAATCTTATTTTTTAAACATTTGGGTAATGCTTTATAAGCAATGGCCTGAGCTTTTAAAGAATCATTACTTACTTTCTCTGCAGATGCAGCCACCATTACTGCATCTGTATTTGCAACCGTTTGATTAGATTTTGTTGAGCAGCAACTCAACGTAATCAACATAGGCATCAATATAAATTTAATCATTTTAAGTATTTTAATTTAACTGTTACAAATCTAATACCATTTATATGTTGTGGTAAAAATTAAAAGTGTAAAATACAGTTAAGGGTTATTAATCCTTAAATTTTACTGACCTTTGCGGCAATAATGGAAAAATCAAATTTTGTAGACCAGATCAAGATATTTTGCCGCAGCGGGCACGGGGGTGCAGGCAGCAAGCATTTTATGCGTAATAAATTAACCGCATTAGGCGGGCCGGATGGTGGCGATGGTGGCCGCGGCGCCCATATCATTTTAAAAGGCAATACACAGTTGTGGACGCTGTTGCATCTTCGTTATTTTAAAAACGTTTTGGCAGAGGATGGAGAGAACGGCAGTAAAAATAATTCGAGCGGCAAAACCGGGAAAGACATTATTATTGAAGTACCGCTGGGCACCATTGCCCGCAATGAAGAAACCGGTGAAAAAGAAGCTGAGATTTTAGAAGACGGACAGGAAGTAATTTTAGTAAAAGGTGGCCGTGGCGGCTTAGGTAACAGTAATTTTAAAACCAGTACAAACCAATCACCAGAATATGCCCAGCCCGGCGAAGCTGGTGTTGAAGGCATAAAAGTTTTAGAGCTAAAAGTTTTGGCCGATGTTGGTTTGGTAGGCTTTCCCAATGCCGGCAAATCAACGTTATTAAGCAGCATTACTGCCGCCAAACCAAAAATTGCAGATTATGCTTTTACAACCCTGGTTCCGCAATTGGGCATGGTGGAGTACAGGGATGAAAAAAGTTTTTGTATTGCCGATCTGCCAGGTATTATTGAGGGCGCTGCCGAAGGAAAAGGCCTTGGGCACAGGTTTCTAAGGCATATTGAACGTAATTCTATTTTACTTTTTTTAATTCCCGCCGACAGCAAAGACCATAAACAGGAATTTGAAATTTTACACAACGAGCTGGAGCAGTACAACCCTGAAATGTTGCAGAAAGATTTTGTGATTGCCATCAGCAAAGCCGATATGCTGGATAATGAATTAAAAACCGCCATTGAAAAAGAATTGCCAAAAAATATTCCTCATATTTTTATTTCATCAGTTACCGGGCAGGGGTTAACAGAACTAAAAGACCTGCTTTGGAATACATTAAACAATACTGCTAAAGTTTAAGATCATTTGTCAGCCATTTTTAAATACCTGCAGGATTATTATAAAAAAGAATTCAGGCTGTGGTATTTTTTAGTTATTTTATTTCTGCTGGGCTTTTGTATTTATTTAAATTACTGGCATGATTTAGAAATCCGTTACGCCGCAGGCGGCAATACAAAATGGCGTGATTTTTTTGGATACTACCTCTTATACTTCATTCCTTTTGCTTCAGCTTTTTTACTGCAGTTATTTTTTTATAAAGATTGCAGTTATTACCAAAATAAATGGTTCTGGATTTTACTGTTTTTGGCGCCTGCCTTTTTTTCTTTCAGGGTAAATTTCGATTTTCATCAAACAATAATTAAAAACATCTGGAGTGGTGATGAACAACTATTCTGGATACGCAGCCTGAACTGGGTAGTAAGGGTATTTGTAGTGCTGATACCAGTTTTTATTATCTGGTGGATAAAAGATAGAAACAACCAGCCTTTTTATGGTACTACTGCATTAAAAGATGTAAAGCCGTATTTAACCATGTTGCTCATCATGATACCACTGATAGCGTTAGCCAGCACACAAAATGATTTTTTGGAAATGTATCCCAAAGCAAAATTTGTTGATCCCCTTGTTCTGCCCTCAAAAAACTGGTATTATATTATTTATGAGATCTGTTATGGGTTTGATTTTATAAGTATCGAATTTTTCTTTCGTGGTTTTTTAATTTTATCACTGGCGAAAATATGTGGCCGCCATTGTATTATACCGGTTGCCTGTTTTTATTGCAGCATTCATTTTGGCAAACCCATGGGCGAAGCCATCAGCAGTTTTTGGGGCGGGTTACTTTTAGGTATCGTTAGTTACAACACAAAAAGTATCTGGGGAGGGTTAATAGTTCATTTGGGTATTGCCTGGTTAATGGAAGCAGGGAGTTGGATAGGTTTGCTTTTTAAAAGATAAAGTATGTTGCTTTTATTTCTCCAGGCTGCATCAAAGCCAATACCAGCATCTGTTTAAAACAACAGTAATAAAACTTCAATACAGTTTTTTTAATATTGTAATTGTAAAATTTCATGTTATATTTAAGCAATGAAAAAACTTTTCGAAATATCGGCATTGTTTTTTTTATTACTCACCCTGTGTTCCTGTCCCTACAGTTCCTCTTATAATTTAGATGAAACGCCCAATATATATGTGGAAGATGTTTTGCTTGGTAACTGGATCACGTTTATCAAAAATCCCGGTAACACAAAAGAACAAGCCATCTATCTTACCTTACAAAAAAAAACAGACCTGGAATATGAGATTTCATTTTCCGGAAACCTGCATGAATTAAGCCCATTTAAATATAATACTTCAGACTCATTAACTGGTACTGCCTTCATGAGTACAGTTTGTGGCAGGCAGTTTTTTAATATCAAAATAAATTCACGGATTTATATTGCTGAACTCATACTTAAAGAAGGTAAGCTTTCCCTGCTTCCCCTGGCCGAGCATTTTACAGGAAAAATGATACTCAACAGCGAAGAACTGAGAACTTCTGTTGATTTTCATTATAAAACCCGTGTACATCCCATACTGGATGATGATTTTTGTTTAAGAGATATGGTAAGGCGCAACTGAACGGCCTCTCCCTCCGGCTCCCTCTCCGAAAGAGAGGGAGCGGCGCCTCAAACATATCTAAATATCAACTCTTCCAAATCAACTGTTGTTCATCTTTCACCATAGCACAAACCTCTTTATGTTTCTGCAAAACATACTCTTCGCTCCAATCTTCTCCATTTCCTCCCCCTTTGGGGTTCTTTGAAAAAGAACGAACGAAGTTCAAGAGGGGGCCCCGTCTCCTTTTCTTTCCGTAAATTGCCCTTCCACAAATAAACGATTGCATGCAAAGAAGCAAAATTGCCGGTATTGGTTACTATGTTCCTAAAAATATTTTTACCAACGAAGATCTGAAAAAATACATGGATACCTCTGATGAATGGATACAGGAACGTACCGGTATTAAAGAAAGGCATTATGCAGACCGTGAAGGAGAAACCACCACTACCATGGGTGTCGAAGCATCTAAAATTGCCATTGAACGGGCTGGCATTACCCCACAGGATATTGACTTTATTGTTTTTGCAACATTAAGCCCCGATTATTTTTTTCCGGGCTGTGGGGTGTTATTACAACGTGCTTTAAAAATGAAAGAGATTGGTGCACTTGATGTACGTAACCAATGCAGCGGTTTTGTATATGCCTTATCAGTTGCCGACCAGTTTATAAAAACGGGTATGTATAAAAATATTTTAGTGGTTGGCAGCGAAAAACATTCTTTTGGTCTTGATTTTACAACAAGAGGAAGAAACGTGAGTGTAATTTTTGGAGATGGAGCAGGCGCTGTAGTGTTACAACCTACGCAAAAAGACAACCAGGGTATTTTAAGTACCCATTTACACAGCGATGGTGACAGTGCAGAGATACTTGCCATGTATAATCCCGGTACACATGCCAATCACTGGGTGCAGCAACCTGTTGCGGATTTTGATAACGCTGAAATTGGGCAAATGTTTATGAGCCATGCCATGATTGATGAAGCACAAAATTTTCCGAATATGGATGGGCCTGCTGTTTTTAAAAAAGCTATCGTTAAAATGCCCGAAGTTGTTGAAGAAGCATTAGCAGCAAATGGATTAACAACTGCCGATATTAATATGCTGATACCGCACCAGGCTAATTTACGCATTGCCCAGTTTGTACAGCATAAATTAAAATTAAGAGACGACCAGGTACATAATAATATTCAAAAATTTGGCAATACTACTGCGGCCTCGGTACCTATTGCACTTTGCGAAGCCTGGGAAGATGGAAAAATAAAAGAGGGGGATTTGGTTTGCCTGGCAGCTTTTGGCAGCGGCTTTACCTGGGCAGGGGCTTTAATACGTTGGTAATTTATAAAAAAATTAGCATTTAAAGATTATGTAAATTGCCTGTTTTCACATCTTAAAATAAAAAACATGAAATTTGTACTTGTCATACTGATCTCCATCTCATCTTCAATAAAAATAATGGCACAGGATATAACCCGGGTTATAGTTAATAACGTAAAAACAGCGGAAGTAATTATTAAGCCAGGTGAAACAACAGCGCTGCTGGTTATTAAAAAATCCAGCCTTAAAAACCTTAGATCAATTAATATACAAATTAGCGGGGAGCTTGTAAGTGGAGAACTTTACACACGTACCCTTCAAATTTCGGACGAACCCGGCATTATTGCTGATGAAATAAAAAATAAACCCGGCTGGTTTGATATAACTAAAACGAATATTAAAAAGCAACTTACTGCCGGCAAAACCATTCCGCTTTACCTGGTGCTGAACCCCGCCAATCCCATGATGACAATGCGTTCCAGAATAGTTTTCGTGGG